>NZ_JAMYEB010000004.1:0-243577 GCF_033790785.1 Psychrobacter sp. PP-21
AGGACTGGTTATATCACTACAATCACGAGCGCCCGAATATGGGCAATGGCGGCTTTACGCCAATACAGAAACTAAACCACGCAGCTTAATTCTATTTGATAAGTGTCTTATGGTTGGGATGATTACCACTTGAGCAAAAGCTGTCTACATGATTGAGATAGTACGTGACACAAGAAAAAAGCCAATACGCGATCCGCATATTGGCTTTTTTCTTGTTATCGCTTTTATGAGCACTGTCCTAATTTGACGCATACTGCTTTACTAAGCGCTACGCCTGCAAGCTTTGCACCCACTGCACTATTTGATAGCTTGGCAGTGCGCCTGATTGACGCGCAATCTCCTTGCCATGCCTAAAGGCCACCATCGTTGGCAGGCTGCGAATATTATAAGGAGCAGCAGCTTGCTCGTATTTATCCGTTTGCACTTTGGCAAAGACCACTTGCGGCAATTGACCAGCAGCCGCTTTGAATTCTGGTGCCATCATAATACATGGCTGGCACCAGCTCGCCCAAAAGTCTACGATGGTTAATACATCATTTTTTTGAATGACTTTACTGGTCGTTTGCGCGTTCAGCTCATGTGGACTGGCGGTCAATAATAGCTGGCTACATTTACCACATTTTGGTGCAGCACTTAGCCGTGCGGCAGGTACACGGTTGGTTGCTTGACACTGCGAGCATACTAAATGGAAACTTTGTTCGCTCATCGTCTGATTCCTATTTTAATTATTCCAATCACTTTGCTTTTTATAAGTTCGATATTGGCATTTATAACCCAAGCTCAACGCATAATCTACGCAGACAAATAATTTTAGCACAGTTCACTATTTTCCTTCTCTATGCTATTTGCTGTGCCACGCCGCTATAGACATAGCTCATCGGTCGTGGACCAGGCAAATACGCTTCGCTCAATTCATCAATAGTAAACCCACCTGCTCTGATCAATGCTGGGATATCACGGTCTAAGTGACAACCGCCTGCTATTGGTTTCCAAAAAGGCGTTAATCGATGCTGCCAACGCTCAACAGTCAGGTCTGGAGCTAGCCCATGCTCACAGAATAACAAGCGTCCATTAGGTTTTAGCACGCGTGCCATTTCTCGGAGTGCTGCTACTGGGTCATCAATACTGCACAGAGTAAAAGTCATCACAATAGTATCGAATTGATCAGTTTTGGCATGGATACCTTGTACATCGATGGCTATTATCTCAACTGGAATGTCAATGTTAGCCGCTCGCTCACGGGCAAGCGACTGCATTTGAGCCGCTGGATCGACACCGACAATAGCAAAGACTTTTTTGGCATCGTAAAATTGTAGATTCAGACCGCTACCAATGCCAATCTCCAACACCTCGCCGAACGCTTGCGGAACAATTTTGGAACGCGCTTTCATCACATTGCCTGTACTACAAGCGACATCTATCATTTTTGGTAGTATATAGCGCTCATATAGGTTCATTACTCTCTCCCTTTACCAACGCCTTTAGCGCTTATAATCATCTATACCAAACATAATATACCGTGGACAAAAGCGGATTCGTCTTGTTGCTAACGGTTACTCATGACCCTGTCTGGCTTACTCACCAAGCACATTAATCGGTACTTTCAAATAACGCGTACCGTTGTCTTCTGGCTCTGGAAAATGCCCTGCATCTATATTTACTTGTACTGCAGGAATGATCATGCGCGGCATATCCAAAGTCGCATCACGGCGCTCACGCATATCTACAAACTCTGCTTCGTTGATGCTGTCTTTGACATGGATATTTTCTAGTTTCTGGGCCGCAACAGTAGTCGTTGGACAATGCTGACGCCCCTTACTTGGATAATCATGACACAGATACATCACCGTATCTTCGGGAAGTGCCAAGAGCTTTTGGATAGAGTGATAAAGCGTTTTGGCATCACCGCCTGGGAAGTCACAGCGAGCAGTACCCACATCAGGCGCGAACAAGGTATCGCCAACAAAGACCACTGTTTTTTCTTTATCAGCAGCCATGTACGCCATATCGGCACGAGTATGACCGGGTACGTACAGTGCAGTAATAGTAATACTACCCAGCGCTAATGTCTGACCATCATCTGTCAAAATATCAAATTGACCAGCATCAGTACGGAAGCTGTTATCAAAATTAAATATTTGCTTAAATATTTTTTGTACTTCGGTAATATGCTGACCGATGACCAGCTCTCCGCCAAGACTTTCTTTGACATGAATTGCAGCGGATAGATGATCAGCATGGGCATGCGTCTCAATGATGTACTTGAGTGTCCAGCCATGCTCGCGGACGAATTCAATGACTTCATCAGCACTGCTGGTATTGGTCCTACCCGACTTTGCATCAAAGTTTAGGACTGGGTCGACAATGGCGCACAGTTGCTGCTCGACATCAGCAAGCACATGAGTATAGGTTTCTGTATCACTGTCTAAGAAAGAATGCACTTGCATGATTACCTCTTTACTTATCTATGGAGTGTTTTCGTTATAGGGCGTTTATTATCTTTAATTAACCCTTAAGTATGATATTGAGTCGTATATAATGCTTGTTTGAATTTACAACTTATCTGTTATCACCAATATAACAACTGCAATACACTTTATCAATTTATATAATGTAAATAATTATATCTTGATATGCGGCGTGATATCATTGATAATCAAACATATATTATTGAAAATAATACGGTAGTCACTACCCTATTATATAAGGAGCTCACTCTGGCTACTTCACCTGCAACAGCGGATATGTCTGCTCATAGCGCTAATGATGATATGTCATCTGATAACGCAGATTTTGCCTCTATTGATCTTGCCAAACAAATGCAACAAGCATCGATGCAAGCAAGTCAGTTGTTAAAATCACTCTCACACCCTGATCGACTGTTACTACTTTGTCAGTTGACTCAAGGCGAGTACTGTGTCGGTGAGCTTGAAGGTTTGGTCGGTGTTGGCCAGCCAAGCTTGTCGCAGCAGCTAGGCATCTTGCGTAAAGACCAGCTGGTAGCGACACGGCGCGAGGGCAAGCAGATTTACTATAGCATTGCAAGTGATGATGCCTTGGCTGTATTAGAGCTGCTTTATCAAAGATTTTGTGCCAAAGCGGAATAATGCCGTACTCGCCTAGCTGTCTTATGATGATTTTTATTTTGGTGATGTATTGATATGTCTTCTATCACTGGCCGTCTTATTCCTACTTGGCTGCGCCAATACCAGCTAACCGCATTGCCGACTGACCTTGTCGCAGGACTCGTGGTAGGCGTATTGGTGATACCGCAGAGCTTAGGCTACGCGGTACTTGCAGGGCTGCCGCCTGTGTATGGTCTGTATGCAGCGATCGTACCTGTAGTCGTCTACGCGTGGCTTGGCTCTAGCAACGTACAGGCTGTCGGACCTGTCGCTATTACCGCTATTATGACGGCGAGCGGTCTGCTACCTTACGCTGAGCAAGGCTCAGAACAGTATGCGCTGATGGCAAGTCTGCTGGCATTGATGGTAGGCGCACTACTGTGGATTGCTGGACGGTTAAAGCTTGGCTGGATCATGCAGTTTATTAGTCGTGGCGTTTCAGCAGGGTTTGTGAGCGGTGCTGCAGTACTGATCTTTGTCAGTCAACTCAAGTACCTGATGGCAATTCCCATCACTGGTAATAGCTTGGTTGGTTATTTATCTACCGTGCAGCGCTATGCCAGTCAATTGCATCCTTTGACTTTGGTTATTGGTGTTATTGCTTTTGCGCTCTTGGTGGCTAATCGCTACGCCAGTGAGTGGGTATGGCGAACGTGGCTATCGGCATCATATGCTAAGTGGGCAGAGCGTCTATTTCCACTCGTCTTACTTGGCATTGCTATCGTTCTGAGTATGATAATGCATTGGAGCGCACTGGGTGTTGCCACTATTGGACGTATCCCGCAAGGACTACCGAGCCTTACGTTGCCCCATGTGACAGACTTACAAGAAGCGCTCAAACTCTTGCCAACAGCAGGCTTGATGGCACTTATTATATTTGTGTCTAGCAGCTCAGTAGCCAGTACCTATGCACGCTTACGGGGCGAGCGGTTTGATGCCAATCGGGAGCTGACTGGTCTTGGTCTGGCCAATCTATCTGGCGGACTGTTTCAGAGTTTTGCTATTGCAGGCGGTTTCTCACGTACGGCTATCAATGCAGATTCAGGAGCGAAAACGCCGCTTGCCAGCCTAGTGACGGTACTGGTGATGATTGCTGCCCTGATAGCCTTTAGCAATGCACTTGCTCCGCTGCCCTACGCGCTACTGGGTGCCACTATTATGGCATCCATCATTGGGCTGATAGATATCACGACTCTGAAATCTGCTTGGCAGCGTGATCGCTTAGATGGCACCAGTTTTTTGGCAGCGTTCATTGGTGTACTGATATTTGGACTCAATACAGGTCTGGTCATTGGGCTGATGGTGTCGTTTGCGAGCCTTATATGGCAATCAAGTAAGCCGCATGTGGCTATCGTTGGACAGTTGGGTGGTAGCGGACACTTTCGTAATATCAATCGTCATGATGTGGTGACTTTTGATAATTTACTGATGCTACGTATCGATGAGAGTCTGTTCTTTGGTAATAGTGAGTCCGTACATCGTCGTATTCTAAATGCTATGCAGCAGTATCCAGCAGCACACGAGGTGGTGTTGATTATGGCGGCGGTCAACCATATCGACCTGACCGCGCAAGAAATGCTCAGTACTCTAAACCAAGAGCTTGCGCTACAAAATAAGCGCTTACATTTTAGCTTTATCAAAGGGCCTGTCATGGATGTTATTGGCCAAACGCCGCTGATTAGTGAATTATCAGGGCAGGTCTATCTGAGTACCTTAGATGCCGTCGATGCTTTGAAAAACATCTAATAGTAATATTATATGTGTGTCTTTTAGAGACTGGGTGGCCATCGCACAATATCGCTACGATAGAGCCTGTGTTATGCTATACCGACTATACAGAGCTCACAGTACACAGCTGACCATACACAGACAGCTGCTGGCTCACAGCTTTAGTCTCAACGAGACTGACTTGTCTTTTGATTGTCATGAACCATCCTTTAATACTATAACTATTCACAACAATAATTGACGCGACTTATGACCGACGACTTAACGATTTACAAGCAGATATATCCAAGCCAATGTATCAAAATTGCCGAGCTTGGCTACCGCTCAGTGCTCAATATACGTCCAGATGCTGAGATTGAGACACAGCCTGATAGCTGTGATTTGGCAACTGCGACCAAGGAAGCAAACCTAACTTATCATCATCTCCCCTTTGATGATGAACGCCTAAGTATGCTGACTGTAGAACAGTTTGCTGACTTTTATCACGCAATGCCGAAGCCTATATTGATGTTTTGCGGTACTGGGGCGCGTGCCAAACTACTGTATCAAAGCGCATTGATGCAAGGTCTGCTATAACCAACTTTATCACCCAACTGAATCATTAATATATTTATAAGATCAACCAAACCCATAAAAAAGGAGCTCCTATGAGCCATGAAGTTAGCTTTGCCGGACAGATCACCCCTGATCAAGTGCCTATGATTGCCGAGAACGGTTTTAAAACCATTATCAATAATCGTCCAGATGGTGAAGAGCCGGGTCAGCCTACCAGTGCAGAGATTGAAGCCGCGGCTAAAGAAGCGGGGCTCGCGTATAAAGAAGTATCATTCGCTGGTAGCGAGCTCAATCAAAACCATGTCGAAGAATTCGCTGATTTCTTTAACCAAGCTGAACAGCCAATGCTCATCTTTTGCCGTACGGGCAATCGCTCAACGGGTATCTATGAAGCTGCGAAACGTATGGATTTGCTAGATGACTAGAGCCATAAGAATGCTTAGGTGATTAAAATATTTAGCCCGCAAAACCTTGTGGGCTTTTTATTATGCTTAAAAACGCACTACACGCAGGCAGCGTAAGAGACCCTTGATACTATTTAAGAACCATCATAGTCACTACAAGTGGGTTACTAAGTAAGTGTAATAGAGCTATTATCATTCAGAGCACTTAATCTCTTTGAGTGATTAAGACAACTAAGTATGTCATTAGCATTAGAATCAGCTCTTTTATACTTAAATATCTATGTCACTCAATATCTGGACAATCAGTTGTTTAAAAACATGGAATGTGAGTAGCTGCATAGGGGGACAGTGCCCTCCCGCTACTATTGATTCTCAAAGAGCCATCTTTATATGGCACTTTAGTTTTACAAGGAATGTTTAATGAATAATACTGCGCTAGCATTACTCCCACTAGCACTTGCCTATATTATGTTTACCCTAGGAGCAGGGTTAAAACTTAGTGATTTTAAAATCATTGCTAAATATCCAAAAGCGTTCTTTGTCGGCTTGATCAATCAAGTTGTGCTGGTACCTTTGGTTGCATTAGCAGTCGTATTAGTGATGACGCCGCAGCCCGCCATTGCTTTTGGGATTATGCTTATTAGTTTTTGTCCAGGCGGCGTCACCAGCAATATGCTGACCTATTATGCCAAAGGCAATGTCGCACTCTCTATCGCATTGACAGGAGTGGTCAGCATATTGTCTGTGATTACGCTCCCTATTTTAATCACGTTGGCTTTCGATCATTTTATGCAAGATCAAGCGAACTCTATTAGCGCCATCAAGATTGGTCTAGTCATGTTCTTACTGACTACATTACCGGTGACGCTTGGTATGCTCGCTCGCTATAAATTTACTGATTTTATGGTACGGCGCAGCAGCCTTCTTAATGGTCTAGCTAGTGTATTTTTTGTATTGATTGTCTTTGCTGCTATTGCCTCTAACTGGCAATTACTACAGACACAGTTCACCCAAATTGGGTTAGAGCTGGTCTCTATGATTGCTATTTTATTTGCTATTAGTATCCTAATCTCTAGAGTCCTAAAGCTCAGCTGGTTTGATGCAAAAACCATCTCGATAGAGACCAGTATTCAGAACAGTACAACCGCCATTACTTTAGCGCCTATTATTATGGGTGTAAGCACCCTGCCAGTGATTGCCCTGCCCGCTGCCTTATATGGTGTACTGATGTATGTGGTTGCACTTCCTATCATTGCTTTGATTAAAAATAAAAACTGATGATAACGTACATAGAAAACACAGAGCGCTTATCTTAGTATTGGATGGGCTTTTTTTGAGATATCATTTAATGATGAAGATATCACTCAACTCAAGACTGGTTAATTTTTGATATTGAGCACATAATCAGAAGTCACTGTGATAGCTGAATAGGATTTAAGCATGCAAAAACCACTACTGATCATCGGTAATAAAAACTACTCGTCTTGGTCGCTACGGGCTTGGCTACTCTTAAAAGCATTTAACATCGATTTTGAGGAGCAGCTGATCGAGCTGTTTGATTCATCAGCACGTCCAGTATTGGAGGCGCACTCACCAACGGGAAAAGTTCCTATATTGGTCTATGGTGAGGGGGACAAACAAGTAACTGTCTGGGATACGCTGGCCATTGCAATACAGGTTAATGAGTATTTTACGGATATTGATATTTGGACGGGTGTCAATAAATCTAGCGCTAACACATACGATACTCAAAATAGAATAAACAGTGCTTATTGCCAGAGCATCATTGCTGAGATGCATTCAGGGTTGTCAGGTATACGTAATGAGATGCCGATGAATATCAGAGCAACTGCTAAGATACAACCGAGTGCTGATTGCCTAGCCGATATTGCTCGTATTGAGGGTATTTTTGCAGATTGTCTACAGGGACGTTCAGAGGACAGCTATTTGTTCGGACGCTTTACAGCAGCTGATGTGTTTTTTGCCCCGGTAGTGCTGCGACTACAAACCTATGCTGATGCGTCTAACATTGTCTTGCAGCCGCTTACTAAGCAGTACTGTCACACGATGATGAATCACCCAAATATAGTGACTTGGGTTCAGGCGGCCCTACAAGAGACGCGAATCATTGAAGAAGATGAAGCGGGTGAGATTGTCTCGTTATCAGGTATTTTGGCGAATAGCGAGCATATGAGCGAATAACCGTCATTTCGGGCATAATTTGAGCATAAATAGTATCCTGCACAAAAAAACCACTTTAGCTCAGCCAAAGTGGTTTTTACTTTCATAAGACATTAAGCGTATACGTACTACTGTTTTTGATCTAACGCTTCTTTTACCGCTTTTTTACCCCATGCACTCATATCGAGATCTAACTTTTCGTACTCTTGTGCATCGAATAACGGCTCTTTGACCCCTGATTTCAATTGACTTGCAAAATCATCAAGTAGACGCTTGGCTCGCGGAAATAGCATGATCAAGGCCAATAAGTTGGCTAGTGCTAGCACACCCATTAACGGATCAGCGAAGAAGAATACCGCGGTTGCCGTAGGGGCTACTGCACCCAAGAACAATATCGCAATCACGACAATTCGTAAAACCAAAGTCGCTTTTTTGATGTTTTTCTTAACCAAAAAGTTAATCGCGTTTTCGCCCATATAGTAGTTATACATAATAGAACTAAGTGCAAATAGCAGTAGCGATATGGTCAAAATATACTGTGCCCAATCCCCAAGCTGAGTCGTTAGCGCCTGCTGAGCAAGTACGATACCATCGACCTCGGCTCCTGGTTGATAGACGCCACTTAACAAAATCATAAATGCTGTGGCACTACACACAACTAACGTATCAATGAACACAGATAATGACTGTGAGATACCTTGACTTACAGGGTGCGTAGCATAAGCAGTAGCTGCAATATTAGGAGCAGAACCCAAACCGGCTTCATTAGAGAACAACCCGCGCTTCATACCCTGTTCAATAGCTACACCGATACCACCGCCCACGACAGATTCAATACCAAACGCATTTTTGACAATCATTACCATCAATGCAGGTATCTCTGTGAAGTTGAGCGCAATAATAATAAGCGCCATCCCAAGATAGATCAGTGCCATTACTGGAATGACGACGTCGGCTACTTTTGCAATGCGCTGGATACCGCCAAAGACAATGAACCCACCTGCAATGACCAGTACTACCCCTGACATCCAGCGTTCAATTCCAAAACTCTCAAGCGCAGAACCTGCCACCGTGTTGCCTTGGAATGCCACAAAACCGATAGAGAAAGACAGTAGTAGAGAAACAGCATAAATAACAGCAAGCCAGCGGTAGTCTTTACCTAAACCATGTAGGATATAGGTTGCAGGGCCGCCACGAAAGTTACCATCATTGTCTCTACGCTTGTAAAGCTGAGCCAAACTACACTCAACAATACTGGTCATCATTCCAATGAGTGCGACAACCCACATCCAGAAAACCGCACCGGGGCCACCTAACGAGATTGCAACCGCAACACCAGCAATGTTACCACCGCCCACACGTCCACCGATAGAAACGAGCAACGCCTGACGGGCAGAAATCCCATCTTCTCCTACTTCATCCGTTTTAAACACACGGAACATACGTTTGAAATATCTAAACTGGGCGAACCTGCCCACGATAGTGAATAATAAACCAAAAATAACCAACATAGGCACAAGTGCCCAGCCCCATGTTAGATCCCCGATTAGGGCAAAAAAAGCTTCAATATATTCCATGCCTACTTTCCTTATAGTTCATGATGCTTTGAAAGATTCTATTGAGCTCATTATTGCATCAACAACGCGAATTTGTAATGCGAATGACAAATTTGTAACGTAAATGTTGATATTTCTAGGAATAACTACTTTATTAGCGCATTCAAACGGCTATTTTCTACTTATTAAACTCTCCTTTGTAGAGAACGGTTTATACAACGCCATAAAAAAAGCCACCTCAAACAAGGTGGCTTTTTATTTTTAATTAACAATTTAATAATCTACTACATGATCCGCTTACTGCATAACCCGCTTATTGCATGACTAAGTATTCAAACGCTGACAACGCAGCTTTACTACCTTCGCCCATCGCGATATTGATCTGCTTGAACGGTACGGTCGTGACGTCACCACAAGCAAAGATACCTTTACGATCTGTATGGCAGCGCTCATCAATTTCAATCTCGCCAAAACGGTTTAAATCAACAAAACCTTTGATGAACCCGGTATTTGGTACTAGACCGATCTGTACAAATACCCCTGATAAGTCACGCTCATGGGTCTCACCTGTGCTACGGTCTTGATACACAATAGAGGATACTTTACCATCAGTTGCTTTGATTTCTTGAGTCGCGGCGCCTGTAATGAATTCAATATTGGCTTTTTCTTTAGCTTTATTAATCAATACTTGATCAGCTTTTAATTCATCAGCAAACTCCAGTACAGTGACGTGTTTGACGATACCTGCCAGATCTAGTGCTGCTTCAACGCCTGAGTTACCACCACCGATAACTGAGATGTCCTTACCCTTGAAGAATGGGCCATCACAGTGAGCACAGAACGCCACGCCCTTACCGATGTTTTCTTCCTCACCTGGTACGCCAAGTTTGCGCCACTGGGCACCTGTTGCCAAGATAATACTACGCGTCTCAAAGGTCTCACCAGTGTTTAGATTGATACTATAGTTCTCTTCTTCGGTCTCGCCGATGTCTTTTACACTAACATGCTCTTTTAGCGTGATATTGTACTCGGCCAAGTGTTTGACGAAATTACCGGACAGGTCGGTACCGTTGGTCAAGGGTACAGAGATTAGGTTTTCGATATCTTGCGTGTCTTTAACCTGACCGCCGATACGGTCAGCAACCATCGTCACTTTTAGACCTTTACGAGCAGTATAAATGGCAGCCGCTACACCTGCAGGACCCGCACCGATGATAGTGACGTCTTGCTGCTCTAATTGCTCAGCATCATCTTCTACCTCTGACAACAAGTCAGGGAACTGCTCTTGTAACTTACCGATTAGTTTTGCAGTATCTATTAGACCATTAGCAAATGGCTTGCCATTCAAGAATACCGCTGGTACGCCTTGGATCTTGTTTGCGTCTACTTGTTCTTGGAACAGTGCGCCATCGATCATCTCATTGCTGATGCCGTCATTCAATAGCGCAAACTGGTTCAATGCCTGAACGACTTCTGGACAGCTATGGCATGACAACGACACATAGGTCTGGAACTGTAATGGCTTGTTGAAGCGCTTAACCAGCTTTTGAATACCTTCATCCAGTTTTAGAGTGTGACCACCCGCTTGCAATATTGCAAGAATCAGTGAGGTAAACTCATGACCACCTGGAATACCGCTAAATACGATACCAGTATCTTCTGACGCACCATCTACATGACTGACTACCTTAAAGCTGATTGCGCTTGGTAAGCTATCATCAGTTGATTCTGCACTGAAATTGATTTTGTCAGTGGTACCAGCAATTTTAGTCAAAAAATCGATCAGTTCTGCGCGCTTACTATGCTCACCATTACCCAGTACAAAGGTAATCGGACGTGTCATGTTTTCACTATAGCTCTTAACGGCATCTAATAAATTTTGGTCTATCATGTTTGTTCCTCATTATGACTGAATATGTAACGGCAACTGTCATGCTGCACGTCTATACATAAAATTCTAAAATTAATAATTCTATATAAAATGTTGTATCTATCGGGTTATTGCCCTTGAATGTCCCTATTATCATGCGTTTGAGTAAATTCAGCAAGCTGAGAAACTCAAATATCAAGTTTTATAAAACCAATCATAAATAGTTTTATTGTATTAAATATAAATACACTGGTAGATAATAGTCATGGTGTCTGTCTGGTTTTTTCGCTACAATCGAGAATAGTTCTTAAGTTAAGCCGTTTTTTAAAACAATTCGCGACTATGTGTAGCAAGGTTGCGTTTAATGACAAGGATGAACACATGAGAAAAACAGACACGCTCCACGACAACAGAGAGATCATCGCCGAGCTCAAACTCAAAGACAGTCATTTTGCGAGTATTTTTGAGGAGCATACTCAGCTTGATCAAAAAATTAACTACCTTGAAAAAGACCTAGTAAAGCATGCTAGCCGCGAAGAAGAAATAGAACAAATGAAGCGCCATAAACTACACCTTAAAGATGAGATCTATAAGATTATCGATAAGAATAAAGAAGACTCTCCTATTTAGTAGTATGTTTACTGTCAATCTATACAGATTCTGTAGACTAGTGGAAATGTCATCAATAAATTAAGCTTTAACTCATATAAAAAAAGACCCCATCAACATACGTTAATGGGGTCTTTATATATAGCACTGATTCAAACTAACAGCGTAAGATTCAGTGCTACTGTTATCTAAGTGATGAAATAATTACTTAGATTTTACCAACTAGGTCAAGACTTGGCTTCAATGTATCGCCACCTTGTTCCCAAGCTGCTGGGCATACTTCACCGTCGTTTTCACGAACGTACTGTGCTGCTTTTACTTTGCGTAGCATATCTTTTGCACTACGGCCGATGCCACCTGCATGGATTTCAGCAACTTGAATCAAGCCATCAGGATCTACTAAGAACGTACCACGTTCAGCAAGACCAGCTTCTTCAATCATAACATTAAAGCCGCGAGTGATCTTACCAGTAGGATCGCCGATCATTGGGTATTGTACTTTGCCGATAGCATCTGAAGAATCATGCCATGCTTTGTGCGTGAAATGCGTGTCAGTTGATACTGAATATACTTCAACACCAAGACCTTTTAGCTCTTCGTAATGACCTGCCATGTCTTCAAGTTCAGTTGGGCAAACAAACGTGAAATCAGCTGGGTAGAATAAGAAAATTGCCCAGTTGCCTTTTACATCTTCTGAAGTAACAGTTTTGAACTCACCGTTTACGTATGCATCTGCTGAAAATTCTGGGATTTCTTGATTGATGATAGACGCCATGGTTGGCTCCTCTATAATTAATTAAATTAAAAGTTGTTTGTATGGTTTTTCGACTAACCCTTTATCTTTCTGGGCTACCCGACAAACTATACGCGAATTCTATGGTTAATCTAGTTAAAAGTTTTTAATGTGATGTTTTGTTTTATTAAACTTGTTAAACTATTATCTCTAGAGCTTATCATTGGTTCGAAATTGGTAATTTGCTACCCCATAAAGGTTGACGACACATAATAAATTGCATGAAAAACCCACTAAAAGAGAGGTTTTATGATTACTTTACGACAACTTGAGTTTGCTTTGGCTGTAGCCAAACATCGCCACTTCAAACGTGCTGCTGAAGACTGCAATATTTCACAGTCTGCGCTGAGCTTAGGTATTGCAGAATTAGAGAAACAGCTGGATACTCAGATTTTTGAGCGTAATAATAAACAAGTGCTGATCACGCCTATCGGGCAAGATATCCTTACGCGCGCACAACGCGTGTTTTCTGAAGTGAGTGACTTGACCACGCGTGCGCAAAGTCACCAGACGCCACTTGCCTATCCTATGACGGTCGGTATCATCCCAACGATTGCGCCTTATTTGCTACCAAAGGTATTGCCTGCGCTACGTGCTCAATATCCAGAGTTTCGTATGACGATCGTTGAGCAACAGACCGAGCGCTTGCTTGAACAAGTCCGTTATGGTCATATTGATACCGCTATTATTGCACTACCTTATGCGGTCGATGGTCTGCACAGTTTTGAGTTCTGGAGTGAAGATTTCTTTGCTGTATTCCCAAAAGATGACATACATGCCAAACTCGAAACCATCAACGCTGATGAGCTGGCCACTGCCAACCTTATGCTACTTGGTGAAGGGCACTGTTTGACCGATCAGACACTATCGGTCTGTCATTTCGACCGCTCGCAAATGAAATCGAGCTTTTCGGATGCCAGCTTAAACACCCTAATTCAAATGGCGCTTGCCAATATGGGCACAACGCTAGTACCTGAAATGGCATTGGATCAGCTGCACCTGCAAAATCAAAACGCGGTTGCAGTACCATTGGCTGAAGATGGACCACACCGCCGTATTGCTTTTGTCACTCGCTTGAATTATGCGCGTGTCGATGATGTGAGCTTGCTTGGGGACGTCTTTAACAAAGCATTTAAAGATGCCGTGGCTAACGACGAAGACTAGTTGCACCAC
Organism: Psychrobacter sp. PP-21; assembly: GCF_033790785.1. NCBI lineage: Bacteria > Pseudomonadati > Pseudomonadota > Gammaproteobacteria > Moraxellales > Moraxellaceae > Psychrobacter > Psychrobacter sp. PP-21. Next base: position 13,995 of record NZ_JAMYEB010000004.1, read on the forward strand.
ATTTAGCATAGCAATAGTGAACAGTGATAGATGGCTGACTTTTTATATAGGCATGATGATCTTGGTAAATGCTTTGCACAGCACTTATCATCCATCGGTAACAATATCTTGCCGCAGCAGATAGAGTTGCTGTGGCAAGATATCGCTGTACGCTATACTGAGCCACAGCGCGCTTATCATACGCTTGATCATATCGAGCAATTAATAATGCAGCTTAAAAATATCAAACCCTCTCTATCTGAGCCAAATACGATAGTGCTGGCATTGTACTATCATGACATTGTGTATGATCCAAAACACTCCGACAATGAACAAAAAAGTGCTGAATATGCGGTAGATGCGTTGAGCCCCTACTTGAGTTCAACGCAATGCCAAGATATCTACGCACTTATTATGATAACTGCTGATCATCAAATAGATGAATCTATAAACAGTGTTAAATACAACGACGCAGCCTATCTGTTAGACATGGATTTGAGTATTTTGGGTATATCTTGGCCCCTATACGAGCAGTATACACAAGCAGTACGTCAAGAGTATGCTCATGTGACAGATGTGGATTATCGTCATGGTCGCACTGCAATATTACAAGGATTACTAGCCCATCCAAGACTGTATTTGACTGACTACTATTACGAGCGACTAGAAGCACAAGCTCGGCACAACATCGAACGTGAGATTATTTTGCTCGCAGCTTTATAAACAGCTCGCTACCCTGCCGTGCAGGATGAGAGTTATAGCTCGTCTCCATAATATCAATGTCAAAATCAGTTTGGAAACGCTGCTGATATTCTTCCTTAGTACCACCAAATGGTGGCTCTTCTCGTCCAAAGTCTGTATCAAATAACAAACCCACCAGTTTGCCTTGAGGCTTTAGTAGTCTTGCCATCTGCTGCACGTACTCATCACGGCGCGCGGGATTAATCGCACAAAAAAACGTCTGTTCCAATATCCAATCAAATTGATATTGCTGCTCTGACAAACTAAAGAAATCTGCACAGATCAAATGCTCAGAGGGAAAATCAGGATAACGCGCTGCAAACGCTTCAATCGGTGCTGGCGCAAAATCAACCAGCGTGACATTGGTAAATCCTTGCTCATATAGATAGCCTACTTCATAGGCATTACCTGCACCTGCTACCAACACTGCTTGGTTTTTGGCGCTGTCAGGTAGCTGGTCAATATAAGCTTTGAGTGGTGGCGATACCTGTCCCATATCCCAGCCGATGCTATTTTTTTCATAGCGCTGCTGCCAAAATTCTGCCTGATTGACATTTTCCATGTGACATCCCTGTATAGTTCTATTTAAACGACACGATTTATACCGTTATGTCTTATCATAACAGGCTTATGAAGGCGTGTCCTTATGTCAATCATGCCAGTAAAACTCAGTCCGAGTTATCTATCTTTGATACAAAAGAAAGATGCGTAGGCAAAAACTGCTATGAAGGCACTGATTTAGATAGCGAAAATCGCAGGCTATTGAACTCAATCCAACTGACCCGTCTTGCCTGCCAGCAGACTGTGCCACTGCTGATAATCCGGCATTGCCGCCTCAACGGTTTGCCAAAACGCGCGACTATGATTGGCATGATGCAAATGACAGAGCTCATGAACGATAACATACTCGGTGCATTCGATAGGATAAGCAGGAAGATAGACCGAGAGCCAGATGCGGCGGGCGCGAGTATTACAGCTACCCCAGCGCGTGTGCATTTTCTTTAATCGTACCTCATTGGCATAAGCGCCGACGATGGGCTGCCACTTCTCAAATAGCGAAGGCATGATATTGGAGAGCTGCTGTCGATAGTAAGCCATTGTTTCATCATGGCTCAACGTCAATGCTTGTACTTTGCCCCATAGATAGATGGGCTGATCAGCATCTGAGGAATCTACCGAAGCGCTGGGTTTGCGATGGTGTTGCGCCAGTACTTGCGGGTGATGAGCAATCGCCCAAGACACTCGTCTGGCTACAGCATACAGTGTTTGCGAGGCAGTGATACGCAGTGGTACAGAGACCATTAATAAATAAGGCTTTAAGCGAAAGTTGATATTTTTGACACGTTTTTTACTGATGCGCAGCTCGATACCTGCCCGTGCGAGCTGCTGTCTCACAGTATCTAAACTGATATTTGAGCTGATGCGCTGTCTCCTTTTTATATGGTCATAGCAGCTATAAGCTGCATCGCTGACGTCACGGACGCAAAAGTTATAGATGTAAAAGCTATGGACATAACCGTGTGAATCATTGCTCCTGACTACTGGTGCGCTTATAACATTTACGAAATCTACAACGCTTGCAAATGGTTGTCAAAAGACATCATATGCAATTTACTGTCCTTTATAATACGCTCACGGTGCTCAGTAACTTTCGTCTCTGACTTTGTTTCTGACACAGTCGTGACTCTCAATGCCGTTAATTGTCCTTGACCGTCACTGACGATAAATCCTGAATCCATAGGATCACTGGCTCTGTGAGTTGATATATTGGAGTCAGCTAGCACTGACGCCCCTGCGCAATCTGGTAGGTTTACATCATCAATCAACTCTCGAGTATGCAAGTCATAAATCGCTGCACAGCCACCAATTGGTGTGGTCACACAAAGCAAATTACGCTCGCTATCGACGGCTACGCTCGCTATATATTGATGAAAACGTTGCCATTGATTGTTTGGCATGGTCAATGGTGTGAAATGGCTATCACCGCGCTTGTGGGTCAATACCAATGGTACATTGATATGCTTTTCACCTTGGAACTGAATACCGATCATCACTGAGCCATCCTTGTGCATCGCTAAATGACGCACACTCATCTGGTTATGTTCAGGAGTCACTTGCTCAATTAATGACCCGTCATGACGGTTTAGATAAGTTAGCGAGGGTCGCATGCTATCTAGATTTAACTCTTCACGTGAGGCTTGCTCGGTCTTGATACCACCATTTGCGATCACTAATGTATCACCATCTGGGTGCATAATCAGCTCGTGCGGGCCGATACCATGCGAGTCAAACTCTGCTATTTTTTTATAAGCATTATTGGCATCGTAGATACCGATTTTGCCTACCAAGCTGACAGTGTCATTTTCAGTCACATAGAGCAAATTACCATCTAAACTATAGCAAGCATGACCATAAAAATGGCGGTTTACGTCAGCTTTGATCGCCTGCTGTACCTGTCCATTTGCTGTACTCAGCACCCAGAATTTTTCGCTAGGGCGACGACCCATTACGACAACGTGCCGACCTTGGTGGTCATTGCTATGTTGGGCTTGATCTTCAGGTACATTGACGGATACAGGTTGAACGACGATGTCATGAACACGTTCAGGCATAGTGGTCTGCCACACCATTTGCCTATCAGCATCAATACCCACCACACCAAAATCATGCTCGTTTTGGTTCAGTGATGTGTGGTTTTTTGGCATGGATGCAACACCGCTAACCCAGCTAACTGGTCGTGCTAGCAACGTCGTCGTATGCATATCAGCAAAACTGGAGGCATCATACTGATCAGCATTATCTATAGTATGATGATAAGCCTGCCGCCATGTCGCCGCCCCTTGCTGACAAGCATAGCGCAAGCGCGTGAGCATTGGTGTTGTCTCATCAGCCGATTGCGATACCCGTAACTGCGTGCGGAGACCTGTCATATAATCTTGCAGGCTAGCATTGGGGTCTTGCTGCTTGCGGTATCGATGGTGTAGCCCAACAAGTGCTGTCGTGCCAACTATAGACAGCACGGACGTCGTCAGTAACTCATGGCTTGCTGATCTTGCTCCTGACTTATATGCTTGATCGCGCACTTTGGGCATTAACGCTATTGTGTTCCTATTAATAGTAGACATTGTCTAATCGCCATCAGTGCTATTGAATCCCACACGGATACCAAGTGCTGGGATTAACTCGCGTTTGATTAGGCGAGTGATGGTGGTCAGATGATCATAGAGCGCCTGCTGGTCATCTTTATCTGCCGCTGATATGTCTTCTGGCATCTGTGCTAGTAGTGTCGTCGCTTCGGCAAGCGCAGTCGATAGGTTATCAGCAACTGTATTTCCATCATTACTACCAAGAATCGCTGTCAATACGGGGTCAGTCATGGCTTTATTAATCGCATCTAGTTTTGCATTGATAATAGCGCGGCTTTGACCCGCGGTAGCAGCTGGCAGGTGACCTTTTGCTTTGCCCGTCAGACCCAGTGGCTGATCGATCGCATTGGACTTCATCGTTTCAATCAATGACAGTAAAGAGTTAAACCATTGGTTTAAACCTTGGTCGCTCTCCCCTGTCTTATCTATTGCCAATAAGTTAGTCGCGTTCTGCTGCCAATTGTCCTCGATGGCTTTTAGACGTGTGCTCAGAGCACTACTGGCACTGATCACATAAGCACATTGACCAGCATCCAAACTCTCATTGGCAAACAAAGCTTCTTCTAATCCTGGTACACCCTGCACAATCGCACTCTCACCGGTGAGCTGCTCTGGCGTTAGCTTTGGATTAGCAGCGATTAGGTCGGCGACACCGCTATGCACCAGACCGCGCTCGTCGGGATAGTAATTGATATATAAGTTACTCATACTGGCAGTAGCGGGACCAAAGTTGACCATTTCAGCGCTTGACCATGCTTGTGCTAGTACCAGCCACTGCTCGCGCAATGCTTGCAACTCATCGCCACTTACTGGTGATTGTTGACAGTATTTCTGCGCCAATTCATTTAACAGATCGCTTTGTTTTGCTGCATCGGCATATGCTGGAATCACGATATCCTCTGCCACATGCGTCAAATATGTCTTTTGGGTCTCAGGACTGATATCTACAGCAACGATCTGCTCAGCAGCTTCATTACTGCTTTTTGCTGAGTTATTAGCAGCGCTATTCTCTTGCACAACTTCTTGGCTGTCCACTTCTGCCGCTTGATTTTCGTCGGCAGGTTTGACACAGCTGATTAGCAGTCCAGCACTTAATGCAGATAGTGCCATTGCCAAAGCGTGGTTCATTTTCATAGGGTTCTCGGTAATTTTATAGGTAGTAATTTATATCGTTGTTGCATGATTGCTCGAAACAGGTGGCGCACGATAGTACGCAGCAGAATCACACTATAGTGACTTTAAGAATGCATTGAGCTCTGTACGACCTTGCTTGTCTAGTTTCAATACCTGTTGTTGCTGCTTTTTGGCTTCTCCACCATGCCATAATACGGCTTCCATCAACGTGCGCGCGCGACCATCATGCAAGAACGTCGCTTGCGGATCAACCGTTTGAGCAAGCCCGACACCCCATAAGGGCGGTGTGCGCCATTCATAAGAGTTGGCTAAAAATTCAACTTGAGCATCTTTTGATGGTAGCTTACCGGCAACTGTACGATCAGCAAGCTCATCACCCATATCATGTAGCAGCAAATCTGTGTAAGGGTAAATCACTTGACCGTGCTGCTCAAGACGATCATCGTCGGTTTTTGGCAACTGATATCTTGGGGTATGACAGCTTTGACACCCCATGTCATAGAAATGCTTTTTGCCAGCCAGTACAAGCTCACTATCCGCGTCACGGCGATGTGGCACCGCCAAATTACGAGTATAAAACTCTACGAATTTTGCCACGTCATCGTTCACTTCGACAGGAGGCTTGCCATTCCCTTGCTCATCAGCGCCAGTAGTCGCGTTTAGGCAGGCAGTCTGCGTGGGCATGCAAGACTCATGTGGACGAATATTTGACGTCAAACCCATGTCTTCATTAAACGCACTTTGGTTCTGAGTCAGCAGCCTCGTTTGACCTGCTTTCCACCCAAAACGTCCAAGCGCACGCTTACCGGTTTGTGGATCCATGACCCAATTGAACTTACCGCTGATATCACTATTGTTCTTGGCTTGTCTTTTAATATCATCGTCAGGGATTTGTTCTAGCAATCCAAGTCCGATCATCGGCGGTGCCACTCGCGGCGATACCATCATCGCCTCATCAAGAGCACCGTATCCAGGGGTGGTCAAGTTAAATGTGGGTGCGCGCAGCGTCTCAACATGTCCGTCAGCAAAAGTCACTGGTTTATCAGTCCACTGTACTGCTATTCTCGCTTCAGCAGGGACGCCCTGAATACCTCGATCTTGCAGTTGCCCACCATACATCGGGTGAACGACTTTTTCAATGAGCGAGTCCTGCAACTGTTTACGCTGCCCCTCTGTCGTCGCTGGCATAGACAGGCGTACCAGCAAGCTGTCCGCATCATCATCAGCGTCCATCGGTGCATGTCCACGTCCATCTTTGATGTGGCAAGACTGACAAGCCGCAACGTTAAACAGCGCACCCAGCCCATCACGGCTATCCGTACTAGCGGGAGCTACAACCCAAGGCTGACGGAAGAACGCATTACCAATAAAAAACATGCCTTTGCGTGAGGCTGCTAAGTTTGATGACGGCTTTGAGTAGCTCTCAGCACTCGTAATACTAATCCCCGTGTCACCGCCCTGTTTAATCTCTTGTGGATCAAAGCTGACAAGCTGTTGCATGGGCATGCCAGCAAGTGTCTCAATATTTTGAGCACGTTCAGAGGTTATTAGTTGGGGGCTGTCACTAGTAGCGGTCGCGCTTTGACTGTCCGAAGTATCACTCGGCGCACTATCAGTTGGTTGACAAGCACTTAGTGCGACCGTACTCATTATAATGAGCGACAAACTGCGCATGGATATAGAAGACAAACGAAAAGATGGGATATCAATGGCTTTCATAAAAATTGCATGCCTTGGTTTTGGAGTAGAACCACTACGATCGATACCTGTAATATGACAGGTATCCATATACGGATTCAGAAGACCGATGTATCTGGTCTATTTTAGTACTTACAAACTTGATATTTACAGGCTTAGTGATTACAAACTGAGTGATTACAAACTTAGTGCTTACAAAAATACGTTGCCGACTGTGATCGACAACGTACGTATGAAATCCAATCTGCATTTTTATAGCAGTAGGTTTACTCACTTACCACTATGATATGGATACCATCAATAGAATAAAAAGACCTTAATCGCTAAAACTGAAATTAAAACTGCGATCCTGCATCCGCATCTAAGTTATCGATACCGACTGCTTTTGCCGCATTTTCGATACCAGCCGTCAATTCTTGCAAGCTGTTGATACCAGCCTCAACCCAACCGCGACGAATATTTTGCTCTTCAGCAGAGATACCTTCTTGACTGGCTTGACCAACAGTGGCAATCATTTGGTCAATCTTAATCCCTTCTTTCTCGCCTTTGTTAACGATAACATTGAATGCCCCTTCGACTTTGCTGAATTCAGCGGCCAGTTTCTCGGCTTCTTCTACATGACCATTATCGACAAGATATTCTTTGATACCATATCCACCGACCGTCTTGCCAGCGACGGTCTGATAGCTACCATTAAAGACATTTTGGATACCGCGTGCATTATTGGCATAGCTCAAATGCGTCAAATCACTAAAGCATTCGTGCTCATCTTCAGTCGACCCTGTGACAAAAGCGACCTGCATACGCTCAGAAGCCAACTCGCCTAACGCTAAGCTGCCCATTTGGTACATAATCTGACGTAGACCATTATCGTATTTGCGCGCTAGCAAATCACTACGTAAAGTATTATCTGTTTCAGGTTGCCACTGGGCTTCCATCGCTGTCAGGTCATCAACCAATAGTTGGGTCGCAGCTTTTAAGAATTCACCGCGGCGCTCACAAATGCTAGCATCTTCATTGACCGTATCACCACTAGTACATTCACCAGCTTCCGTGATGTAATCTGTCACTGGGCGATTGCCCGCGCCTTCTTTTACCCCGTTGGTATCTTGACCCCATAGCATAAACTCAATCGCATGATAACCAGTCGTTACGTTGGCTTCGCTACCACCGATCTCGTTCATTTCTGCAAGTAGCTCAGACGTAATCGTACTGGTGTCTTGATTAATACTACCGACTGTCACGCTGTCACTGTTGATGATGTTTTCTTGGCTGTTGTACTCGCCTTCATAATCATCACTGACATAGTCAATGAGCGCTTCATCTAGTGGCCAAGCATTGATCTGACCTTCCCAGCTATCTATGCTATTGATCGCGCGCTTGTCATTTGCTGTCACAAACCCTTCATCAAAACGGAAAATCTCGGTTTGTGAATACGGCTGGCGCGCTGCTTTGTAGGCCGCTTTTGCTGCGTCAAGGTTGGCTTGTGTTGGCGTCGCAACGTATGTATCCACCGCTGTCTGTAGCTCTTTGGCGGTATCCAGCGAGTCTTTGTAAGCGGCGTGAGCCATATTGGCATAGCTGATAGCCAGTCTGTCAATATGTGCTTTTTCGGCAGCTAACATCTCAGTACTGTCGCCCGCTTCTGTACTGACAGCCTCTGTCTGCGCTTCAGCAGTAGCCGTATCTTCATCGGTTTTTTTGGTACAGCCCGACACCATTAACAATCCTGCAAGGGCAACAGCTAACGTAGTTGGTAGAATCTTACGGTTTGTTACTGTGGTAATCGTCATACATATCCTCAAAAATATAGCAAAAAGTTTGTTTGGTTAGGGGGCGTTGTTGCCTCGATAAGCAAGCCATATATAGCAAGCTGGTATGGTCGTACGCTTTTATCATTTATCACACACAATGATGCATACGATTTTATGGCGATAAAAATATTGATAAATTATAGTGTTATTGATAATCATTATCAATGCTTAATTTTATATTAATAATAATTAATCTGTGGTAGATATTTATGGTGTCATAAGACTTTTGCCATAAATCGCTGTGCTGCAATGACCCTCGTGAATTCCCATCTTTAACTTTTCCCTATCAAATACAACACAAAAAAAGAGCCAGCATATTGCTGGCTCTTTTTGGAAACACATTTGAGAATGTGTATGCGATAACTAAATCAAATTACTGATTAGTTTACGCTTTGCGGTGCATTAACCGTTAGTTCAACACGGCGGTTTTGCTGACGACCATAATCAGTATTGTTATCTGCAACTGGGCGTGACTCGCCATAAGCAACAACATTGATACGGTTAGACGCAACACCGCGAGCGGTCAAGTAGTTAGCAACTGAGTAAGCACGGTCACGTGACAGACCCATGTTATAAGAGGCTGTACCTTTGCTATCAGTATGACCAGCGATAGTGATCGTGTTTTGATTGTACTGGTTCATCGTTGAAGCAAGCTTGTCTAGTGTTGGCTTGAATGAAGAGCTAAGTGTTGCATCATCAAACGAGAAAGTGATGCTACCTGGCATTACAAGATCAATGTTACCAGTTGTTGGATTTTGCTCAACTGTTACGCCTGTACCAGCCATTTGCTGTTCAAGCTGACGAGCTTGACGCTCCATGTAGTAACCAACGCCTGCACCTAGTGCTGCGCCAATTGCTGCATCACGACCAGTTTTGTCGCCACCAGTTGCTTTTGAGATAGTTGCGCCGCCTGCTGCACCAACCAAACCACCTAAAGCGGCTTTGTTCAAACGTTGCTGTCCAGTGTTTGGATCAGTAGTACAACCGCTCAATGCTAGACCTGATGCTACTGCTGCAATCATTAATGTATTACGCATAATATTTCCTCTTAAATTCAAAAATGTTATAAATCGTGCTTTTTATAAAGATTGTCCATTAATCTTCTATAAGTACTTATTTACTTTCGTCATTATTATGGCAATTCCAATCTAACTGTGTGTAATATTTTGTCACACCTATGTATGAGAAGTGCAGGTTATCTTCCGACCAGCTGTAGGAGCTTTAGCTGTCTCATAGCAATCGCTTGCTATATGTCAACTACTTGCTATCGCTAGTCACGTTTACAGTCGTACACTACCAATTGTTTCTGCTAAAATTATCTAGGCGAATTTATCATGGCTAAACGGCTCATACATCAGGTGTCGACTGACTGTATGCCTCTAACAATAATCATCGAATTGTAGACCTCAAATTGTAGACATCGAATGACCGTTTACATAACGTTAGCTTTTGTCTGACTGCTATTTAGTTGACTGCTATCAGTCGTCAATCATGAAGATAGATTCGATAGAACCCAAATACATTGACACTCACAATGTATGACTCATTTATTAATTAGATTGAAAAAGAGGATCAAGCATGCGCCTGACATCTACCATTCGGAAAATGCACAAACGTACTCCTAAGCTGGGTAAGGCTGTCTCATTAGCCACGGCTACGGGTGTCATTGCTGCTAATAGCTTTGGTGGCAGTATTCCCTTATGGTTGATGGGTGTTGGCAAGGTCATTACTGGTGCACCTATCGCGGATAAAGCCGTCATCAAGATTGCTACCTACTGGATCAGCAGCAATAGCGCTCTGATTGATGACATGTTACCTCGTAAGGACTGGCGCATTAGCCTACCTGATGATATCCATACTGAGGGCAAATACCTCTTGGTTAGCAATCATCAATCATGGGTCGACACCAGCATCGTGCAATATATAGGCGAAAAGCGCCTGCCACTCACGCGTTTCTTTACCAAGTTTGAGCTGATTTATATTCCTATCGTTGGACAGGCTTTCTACTTTTTAGACTTCCCTATGATGCGTCGGCACTCTAAAGAAGCCATCGCCAAAAACCCTGCACTAAAAGGTAAAGATATTGAGGAGGCCAAACGTGCCTGTGCGCTATTAAAGGACAAGCCTTTTACTTTGCTCAACTACTTGGAAGGAACACGCTTTACCAAAGCCAAACACGCAAAGCAGCACTCTCCATATACTCATTTGCTAAAACCACGTGCAGGTGGCTTATCATTGGCAATCAGTGCGTTAGGAGAAGACATTGACGGCATATTGGATGTGACCATTGTCTATCCAGACGGTGTACCAAGCTATGGCGATCTATGGAAAGGTAACATCAAGCGTTTGGGGGTAGATCTAAGATATATCGATATACCGGATTCCTTGTTCGATGGTATCAAAAAAGGTGGTTACGAAAATGATGATGATATAAAAGCGCAGATGTTTGATTGGGTTGAAAAAATCTGGCGCCAAAAAGATCAGCGTATCACCGACATGTTGGCTGATTTTGAAACCAATCCTGAGCCTCAAAACGCTAAATAAACCATCACTTGGCAACGTGATGGGCATTTTCTATGGGGGTGTTGGTTCCTATAAGGGTATTACCTCTATAAAAATACTGTAACTTAGAGTGATATAGATAATTAAAATCAGCCATCTAGTAATACGCTATCCACAGTGGTTGCAGACCATTCCAATGTGATGACGTACGTTTTTTATTGATGAGGCATATTTATTTCCTATAATTGTATAAAATATCTTTAACTAGGATACGTAAATTTTAATCATAGATGGGTTGTTTTTTGGTCTTATTCATTGATAATGTGACTATTCGTGAACTGATAAATTTTCGATAATTGTTTTTAGTCATTATCGAAAATTTGCTCACTCTTTGTGTCATTTATCACTTATAAGGTATGACTGTGCCCGCCTCTCCTACTAGCCCGCCTCTTGCAGCACCGGTTTCGCCTCATCTAACACATAGCGAGCCACCAAGACCAAATCGTCCAAAGCCAAGCCGCTTGAAGCTTACCTACGACATCGTGATGCTCATCGTAATCAGTATTGATCTATTACTAATCAGTATTGATGCGGTATTGATGAGCGATTTTAGTAACAACGCTGCACAGTGGCTGTCTGTGAGTGATGGACTGAACTGGTATCAAACCACTTTGCATGAGCCGCTGCGTACTGCTGGTGGGTTTTTTACTATCTTTTTGATTGCTGAGCTGTTATTACGCTGGGCTATCGCCATCAAAAACAAAGTCTACTACCGCTGGTTCTTTTTTCCTTTTGTCCACTGGTATGAAGTCTTAGGTTGTTTTCCGCAATTACGTGCATTACGGTTGTTCCGAGCAGTCATTATCGGACGCCGACTCTATCAGCTTGGCTACCAAGTACTACCACAGCTCTGGATCAATCGTATTAAGTTCTATATCGACTTACTGCTAGAGGAGCTGTCTGATCGTGTCATCTTAACAACCATCCAAAACTTTAGACAGCAACTGACCGATCCCAAAGCACATAAATCATTTATCGAATCGGCCATCACGCGCAACCGTGCTGAAATCGAAGCTGCCGTGCTGTTTATGCTACGCTCGGAGCTTGCCCCAAAATTACAAGAGCTCACCGCTTCATCAGGTGGTGGTAGTATATTAGCCGATGAGATGGGCAATGCTATTGAAGAAGGGTTGGCCAATACCCCTGAGCTACGACGCTATTTGCGTATGATCCCTATCGCTGGCAGCTTAATTGAATCGCAATTACAGACTATCGGGCACAACGTCGGCACCAATGTCGTTTACGCGTTAAATCAGCGTCTGCTTGACCCTGAGCGCCTCGACTCATTGATGGTTGCTATTGCTAGCGGTATTGCGCAAATAGATACCAATAATACTGCGCTCGATACTCTGATTTCGAGTATCATTGATGACAGTTTGACTGAATTTGAAGCGCAAGTAAAAGTACAGCAATGGAAGCATCAAGATATGCTAAATCTGTAGTATATCTATCGACTCGCATGACGCAATTATAAAAATGACGCTGTGGATACAGCGATAGAATTATTCTTAAGGGTTTATATATGACAGTTTCAGATAATAATAACCAAACAACAAACACAGCCCCTGCCTTAGCCTTATACGGCAAAATGCTGACTTTTTCACGTTTACAGTTCAGTACAGATGACCTAAGTGCTATTGAAGCCCAGCTGGCTGAAACACTAAGCAACAAGTCGAGTAATATCCCCATCCTTATTGATAGTGACGTTGAGCAAGATTTATCTGCATTGGTAGAGTTGCTATGGTCATGGGGACTACAACCTATCGGTGTGGTCACGGGTGTACTCGATGACCAAGCTCGCGAACAGCGCTTGGCTATATTTCCAGCAGATGGCAAACGCATTGAGCGTATCATACCTAGTAAGAAAGCACCTACAACGCCCAATAAGCCAGCAGAAGACAGCAACAAAGACTCAGCTAGCGACGATAATGTAAAAGACGTTACAGCGACCAATGAACGAGAGACCAAAACGACTGTATCTGAGATGCCAGCTGATACCCTTACTAGCGCTCAGCATATTACCAGTTTGATCTATGACCAGATGCTACGCTCAGGGCAGAGCTTAAACCACGTCGGTGGTGACTTGATTTTGACAAACAGTGTCAATAGCGGTGCTGAAGCAATTACTGATAACAGCTTGCACGTATATGGCCGCGCTCAAGGTCGCTTGGTGGCAGGCGCAACAGGTGACAAAGACGCGCGTATTTTTTGTCAGGTTTTTAATCCTTCGCTGGTTTCTGTAGCAGGCACTTATTGCTTGCGGGACAACCTACCTGAGCACGTGATTGACAAGCCTGTACAAGTAAAGTTTATAGAAGGTGAAGGCTTGGTATTTACTGTAATGGATGAGGCTTAGAATTTAATACTGTTAAAAACAATACACGATTAAGTGATGGTTTAGAAAAGTAAACTGAGTAAGGTAGGTGTGCTTGATTAAGCTATAGTATAAGACGCGCGAGGTACATAGAATCAATTATTATAGTTGGTCTATTATCAGCTACTATTTTTGCTATTATTTTTAGTGCCATTATAGATTTATGAAGCGAATAGAAATTAACACTATTAGCGGTGTATTTTTTAAGCAGAAACCCTTTATAGCTTATATCTCAGTTGTTTTCCTGCTTTAGTACAGACTTGCTATAAATGTTTGTTTATTTATGCTAGGCTAGCTTCGCAGATAGTACATATATATTAGATAAATACCATGCAATTGTGCTATTTATATAACAGATATCCCATTGATTCATAGGAGTGTGCCATTGTGGCGAAGATAGTTGTAATCACTTCAGGTAAAGGCGGTGTGGGAAAAACCACGACAAGTGCCTCTTTTGCCGCTGGTTTAGCATTGCGTGGCTATAAGACGGTAGTGATCGATTTTGATGTAGGTCTACGTAATCTAGACTTGATCATGGGTTGTGAAAACCGAATTGTTTATGATTTTGTCGATGTCATTACTGGTAGCGCACGCTTGTCACAAGCACTTGTCAAAGACAAGCAGCTTGAGAACTTGTATATCCTTCCTGCTAGCCAAACGCGTGATAAAGACGCACTAACAGACGAAGGCGTATCAGAGGTTATGGCTGAGCTGTCTAAACAGTTTGACTATATCATCTGCGACTCACCTGCTGGTATCGAGCGCGGTGCGCAGCTGGCTATGTATCACGCTGATGAAGCCATTATCGTCACTAACCCTGAAATCTCTTCAGTACGTGACTCAGATCGCATCATTGGTATCTTGCAGAGCCAAACTAAAAAAGTTGAAGAGAACCAAGGCTCTGTACGTGAGCATCTGGTGATCACTCGTTACAATGCAGAGCGCGCCGCTGCAAACGAGATGATGGACATCGATACCATCTCGAATGATATCTTAAAAGTACCACTGCTCGGCGTTGTGCCTGAGAGCCATTCAGTGCTCGAAGCGTCTAACCATGGCGAGCCTGTCATTCATTATAGCGACTCTGTGGCCGGTCAGTGTTATGATGATATCGTCGCTCGATTTTTGGGTGAAGAGCGTCCGTTACGTCATATCGATGTGAAAAAGAAAAGTTTACTGCAGCGCTGGTTTGGGGGTTAATGATGACTAAGAAAAAAGGATTTTGGAGTAGCCTATTTGGTACTGACGACAGCAGTAACGCTGGTAGTGCTAATTTAGCAACTGAGCGCCTCAAGGTTATCGTAGCTAGCGAAAATCGTCTGAATAACCGACTGACAGTTGATCGTATCGAAAAAATGAAACGTGAAATACTAGAAGTGGTTAATAAGTACGTCAACGGTGTACAGATTGATGATGTGAACATTAACCATCGTTCAGAAGACAGCCTAGATGTATTAGAAATGAATATTAATTTACCTGAACACAAAAAGTAAGTTTATGTATTCAGACCATTAACGTCTCAATTTATGTCTGATATAGAAAAGCCCTAAGTCATATACTTAGGGCTTTTTTTTGGCTGTATTTTCTTTATATAGATTGCTTTATATGAGCGTCTTTGTATAAGTTTATCAATATATTTTTACATATCTATGTGCATATTAGAAAAATGAGTAACGATAATGGCTTATTTCATACGCGCTATTAGATTGTCTTTTTTGATAAATTGATGATATAGGGCTGCACCAATATGAAGTGCCGTAAAACCAATAATCATAGGCCAGATGATCTCAGTATGTATATCATTATAAAAACGTGCCAAACTTCTATCAGGAGTCACAAAAACAGGTATCTGAAATAGCCCAAAGATGTCGACAGGGCGTCCACCGTATAAAGACATGAGTAGACCAGCAAGCGGCATAGCGATCAGAATAGCATAGAGGGCAAAGTGGGAAAACTTAGAGGCCAGTGACTGCCACTTTGGCATTGGTACTGATGGTGGTGCTTTAACAAACAGGCGATTGATGACTCGTGCAATCATCCAAAATAATAAACTTATCCCGAACGATTTGTGAAGTCCGATGTATAAGCTGCCATCGAGATTCTCGTATAGCAACATCATAATCCACGTGACCAACAGCAAAAGCGCACTGATCCAATGAAATATGCGACTGCTAAGAGACCATTTTGATACGTTAGAATTATTCATGAGCAGCTCTATTGTCTTTATCTTTATTATAAGTTATCACTACTCAACATTATAAATAGGATCGCTACCCCTCACAAGACAAAAAACAACCGATATGCCAAGCTGTAGCGCTAAAATGATAAACACCTTAACGCTAAACGAGCATTTAACTGTCTAAATTAGCCAAGTTATGCGCGATTTTATCTAAATCTGGTACTAGGTACGTCTTATCACCAATCATGACCGTTTGATATAAATAAGAGAGCACGATGTCTTCATCAGACTGCCCCTCCAAGACGTCAGTACTACTATTCAACATCTGCTTAGGAATATCAACATCTTTAACATCAGAGATACGAGCTTGTAACTGCTGCAGCTCACCTGCTGTTTGTAGAGCAAATCGATGTTCAGCTGTATTGCCTTCTAACACAACAATTCGCTCCGGCACCTCATCTTTCGACAACAAATGAAACACAGGCAGCGCCTGCTGTTGCCAGTCATACATAGTGGTGCGTTCTTGATAATCCTCTACGCTCAAAATCAGAGCGCTTGGAATAATCCAGTCAGGCTGGTTAGATGCTGGCACGATAGTGACTTCAAGCATACCATTATTCGTGGTCAGTAGACTTACCGCTTCGAACGAATGTTTTAAAATTTGTTTCATACGTCGCTCACAATCAGTTAGCGTGAATGGCTTGCTGCCTTTCACCAATATAATCAGACAGTTTTTGTGCCAACTCTTTGGGGCTGCCGATAAAGCTACAGTATCCTGAGTCAATAATGGCTTGAGGTTGGCTTGGACACGCACTTAGAGCAGGATTTTGTGCCCATAATTGGCTATTATTATCTTGAATCAGGTCGAGATACTGAGAACCATCGTTCCCCATACCTGAAAAGACAATATTTATCAGCTCATTACCATAAGCATCGCTGGCATTTTTGATAAGCTGACCAATAGCAGGTTTATATTCACCGCTCCACCCCTGCTCTAGTAATATCACCCGACCTGTCGAGTCACAGACAATCTGCTTATCAATAGGGGCTATGAGGCACTGCCCTGCTCTCAAACGTTGTGAGGAAGCAATTACCTCACAGCCCCAATCATTATGGCGATTGAGTATGCGGGGTAATGTACCAATCATCGTCTGATTAAAGTGATGCGCCAATAATATACAAACTGGTAGCGTGGCTGGTACATTATCCAAAAACTCTTTTACCGCGCTAGGTCCACCCATAGAGGCTCCCAAAAACACGACGTACTGCCAGTCTATTTCGGTGACGTCACTTTTACGGACTGGCTTATCTAATAGTGCCGGTAATGCCAGTAGTTGTGCAAACTTACGTTTTAGTTTTCGTTGCCATTTGGCATATTGCTGTGCCTCATTGAGATAAGGCGCTTGACTAAAGCCCACCAGCACAGCTGCTGGTTTAGATACTAACGTTGCTGTTGCGACACTATCATCGTAGTCACTATCTATCAGCCAAATATCAACAGGTATATTAGACAGCTCGCTTTTTTCTTGCCACTGCATTCGTGACACACATCCTATAAGCGTGAAACCGCAACTACGCACGGTATCCGAAAAAGCCACACGCTGGCGATGATCTTCTGCCACCACCAGCACTTTGATATCACTTTTGTTTTTCTCTCGCAGTGCTAAAACACGTGCATTATCCTTCATTAGTCAGGCTTGCCTCTTTACCTAGCAATTTCTGTATTTTTTCAAGCAGCTCTTTTTCTTGGAATGGCTTACCCATATAGTCATTCACACCAATCTCTAATGCACGCTCACGATGCTTCTCACCCGTACGTGATGTGATCATGATAATTGGAATATGCTGCAATCGACCATTATGTCTGACTTGGGTTGCAACCTCAAAACCATCCATACGCGGCATTTCAATATCTAGCAAGATCATATCTGGCGTCGTGTCTTGTAGTATCTCAAGCGCATCAATACCATCTTTTGCGACTGCCACATTGAAGCCTTGACGCTCTAAGAAGCGTGAGGTCACTTTGCGTACGGTAACAGAGTCATCGACTACTAGAACAGTCGATTTGGACTCTATGCGTCCTCGTTTAGCATTGGCGGACTTTAAGGTGTTTTTGCCCAATTGTGCATTACGCATTAAAGCAATCAAATCTAAGATAAGCATCACTGAGCCATCGCCCATAATTGTAGCGGCCGAGATACCTGGTATATTCGATAATTGCTGTCCTAAAGGTTTCACAACCACTTCTATACGTGACCCTGCAATCTGATCAACCTGTAGAGCAATATTTTGTCCTGTACGGTTTTTGATGATGATCAGCGGTAGGCTGGTATTGGTATTCACCACCAGCTCATTTAGCTTATTGCCTGATAGAATCTCATTTAAATAACGTACTCGGTAATCAGTATCTTCAAAGTTTAGCGTCGCATCATTTGATTGATAGTAATCATAGAGCTTTTCTGGGTTGACACGTACCACACGCTCGATCTGTACCAATGGTATGGCATAGTAACGATCTGCTGCACGTACCACCAATGCATCAGATACTGCCACCGTCAATGGTAAGCGCATTGTAAAGCTAGAACCTTTACCAAGCTCCGATACTACTGAGACCGAACCGCCCAGTTGGCGAATTTCACTGATTACAACATCCATACCAACACCGCGACCAGAGATCTGTGTCACTTGCTTACTGGTACTTAAGCCTGCATTAAAGATATATTGCATGATATCTAGATCAGAGAGACTGTCATCGTCTGCATCGATAAGACCTTGAGAGATTGCTTTATTGCGGACTGCCTCTACATCGATGCCTCGACCATCATCCGATAGCTGAATAACGATCTCGCCACCTTCTCGATGTACTTCGAGAGTAATACGTCCACTACGCTCCTTGCCTGCTTTTAATCGCGTTGATGTCGTTTCAATACCATGATCGACCGCATTTCGTAGCATGTGCTCAAGTGGCGAGGTAATACGCTCTAGAATGGTTCTGTCCATCTCGTCATCAGCATTGATGATTGTTAGATCGACGGATTTGTTCAACTCATTGGCTGTCTGACGGACGATACGCTCAAGACGAGGCGTCAAACGCGTAAATGGCACCATACGCGAATTCATCAATCCATCTTGTAATTCGGTTTGTGTTCGTGAAAGCTGTAGCAACAGACCTTCACTATCACGGGTCTTTTCTAATAGCGTATGGTTAATGTCCACCAAATCCGAAGCCGACTCTGTCAAAGATTTAGACAACTGGTTCAATGATGAGTACTGATCCATTTCTAGTGGATCAAAGTCTTCATTGTTAATCAACTCCTCATCTATCTGCGACAATATTTGCGCTTCAAGCTCGATCTCCATACGGCGTAACTGATCTGCCAGTCGCTGTACTGTGGTACCCATCTCTTCGATACTGTTGGTTAAACTACTGATGCCCATATCGATACGCGCACGGTTAATCGCTGACTCGCCAGATAAGTTAATCATGTGCTCGATCAGCCCGCCTGAGATACGAATCATCTCATTGTTATTGGCGTTTTCATCTTCGTCGTTAGTACTTCTAAGCATAGAAGGCATTTCGCCGATATCTTTGGCAAGATACTGAGAGTCTTGGTTTTCTTTAGCAATCAAAATTGCTTCGCGCTGAGACTGTAGCGACTCTTTAGGTATTTGTTTGAGACTATCAGGGTTTTTACCGAACTGCTCTAATGCCCCAATCAGTAATGTAGGCGTTGGTGGATTGACCTGTTGTTGAAGAATAAATACGGCATCAGCGAGCCAGTCATGACTGGCTACTAAGAGCTCTAGGACTTTTTTGGTCGCTGGACGGCGATTACTGACAAAGTCTGTATAAACCGACTCCATCTCGTGAGCTAAATCTGCGATACCAGAGGCTGTCACCATTCGCGCACCGCCCTTGATGGTATGCAAATCACGCTGGAGTGCTTGTAACGCTATAGTATTGCCTGTATCTTTTAAGAACAAATGCAGATACTTATTTCGATTGGTTAGCTCTTCAGCTTCTTCCAAGAATACTGCTAGTATATCTGGATCAGGTAGCCCATTAGCCCATGACTGCTTAATCATCGTCTCTAGACTTACGGTCTCTAACACTTCGGTACCAGTATCAACATCAGCCACTGGAGCGGCAACAGCTGGCTCAAAATGATTATTTGGAACTGGTATGATTAGCTCCACTGTTTCTGGTAAGCTTGGTGCTTTTTCAAATGCTCTTAATTGCTCAATGAGCTCTGAGGTAAAGAAAGATTTTTTGTGACTGACGATATGCATGACCTGCAATGACATCGTGTCTTGCACCATTTGCATAATCTCAAGCCACTGTGCAGTCGGCGCTCGTCTGTTTTCTACAAAAGACTCATACACACTTTCTGCTTCGTGGGTAAGATCGCCAATACTGCGGATACCCGCCATACGTGCCCCACCTTTGATGGTGTGCAAGTGACGCTGCAAGACTTTGAGTGCATTGATATTGGTGATATCGTCACGCCACTTATTAAAGCTTTCATCTAGCGCATTATCAAGCTCTTGCGCCTCTTCCAAGAATATCTCTAATAGCTCAATATCGGTATCAATGGTCTCAAACTGTAGCTCAGGCGCTGGAGTAGTACGGACTGTAAAGCTACTATCTGCATCTTCGAGACTATTATCACTTTGATAGATACTCTGTAGCTCGTCGATGACCTGCTGGTCGATCTTTAATGAAGTACTACCGGCCAAGGCATCGAATAACCCTACTAGCTGAGCATGACCAGCATGCAGCGTCGCCTGAATATCTTTGTCACCTGCTCTATCGATATTGTCATTTAGATAGCTATACACATTACCTAGCTCATTTAGAACCGTCACAAACTTCGGAAATGCCTGCGCCTTATTAGAGAGAGCGGCTATCTGTAAAATTTGCTGAGCTACGTAGTCTTGAGTATGCGCGACTTCTGTATGATTCAAGGCATCATCTAATTCCCATTCAGCATCCAATAGCGTGTCAATATTACTATCCAGCAACTCTTCTATCGTTGGTTTATCATCAGAGATCACTGCCGTATCACTGATAATGTATTGCTCACCAAGCATGGCTTGCAATGATGCTATGTCTTGCTGACTTTGCGAGTCTTCTACGGCCACGCTATGCTGTTCTAGGTTCTGTTTGTAACTATTTAAGTACCCATCTATCAATGTAGAAGATTGTGCCAACGCTTCTAGATGCTGAGCATTCATAGGAATATCTTGCTGTTGTAACAGCTCTAGACTATGCTCTATCGTTGCACCCACTTCACTGATGGCCGCTAAAGCACTTGAGCCAGAAGCACCGCGTAGGGTATGGAATGCACGTACGATATCGTCTGTTATCTCAATGCGGTGCTGATCTTGATTGTCGCTGACAAACTGATCGATATGATGAAGTAGCTCTTCTGCTTCATCGATAAATATCTTACAAAATGCTCTTTCCTCTTCACTTTGAGGCGTCAGAACGACAGCGGCTTCTGCCATTTTTTCGTTGACAGAATTGATCGTCTGTAGCGTGGTATCCATCGCGCCATCATTATCATCAACATTATAGTGAACAGTGGTTTCATCTGAGTCCGATACCAGTATCGGCTCTTGAATGGCTTCAGTTTTCAGACTCTCACCTGCTTGTTCAGGGCTCGTAGTTATTTGCTCATACAAATTAGAATAGCTGAATTCATCGCCATGCTGTTTACTATAGGCGTTAGCACAAGCAATCCACAACGGTGTTACGGCTGGATAACTTTGGCTATTATCTTCAAAGGCGGTTAGCATCACAGGATACGTACTCAACACATCTGAAATCAGCTGACGCATCTCACCTGAGGCGACAATACTATGATCCAGTACGCGATTGAGCATATTTTCTATTGCCCACGCCAGCTCAGCAGTATAGTTCGCCCCTACCATGCGGCCAGACCCTTTTAGGGTATGGAAGCCGCGACGGATATCTTTTAAGCCATCTAAATCAGATAACGATAGCTGCCACTGTTCGTATAGTGGGACAATTTCCTCTAATACTTCATTGGCTTCTTCTAAGAATATTTCTTTGATGTCAGGATCTGCATCATTTGCATCAGCTGGTAGCTGCGTCGTCTCTTGCATGAATGGGATAAGTACGGGCGGAATCTCTAAATCAGATAATGATGTCAGCATATTATTATTTTCAGAGCTCGATAGTTCGTCATTACCGCCTATTGAGAGTAACGTATCCAGCTCTATGTCATCCATCATAGCAGAGTTGTTTATATCAGATTCAGCTTCTGTTTCAGTGCTTTCTATCTTGGCACTCTCTATCTCAGTAGCTTCTGTTTTAACTTCTGCCTCAAACACAGTAAGACCTGCATTGATAGGCTGCTGCGTCATCAAATTACTACTTTGTAGAATCGTAATCGCAGGATCGTAACTGGGCGGTTGTTGATCTTCAAAATCGGTTACCAAAGCTGGTAGACGTTTTGCAGTATCAATGACTAAATTGACGACCTCATCTGTTACAGGCAAGGTCTTATCTAACAGACGATTGAGTAGATTTTCGATTGACCATGCCATCTCACTAATACTAAAGGCGCCAACCATACGACCAGACCCTTTTAGAGTATGGAAACCGCGACGCACTTCAGTTAATGGTGTTAAGTCTTGTGAGTCTTGCTGCCAGATAGGAAGGAAGTCTTCTAGATCGGCAATTACCTCTGTGACTTCTTCAATAAAAATATCACGAATATCTGCATCGATATCAAAGTTATCAGGCTTGACCTGCTCACGAGCATGTAGCAATGCATCACTACTCTCTGTATCAGCAGTGGCATTTGCACTGGTATCCACTATAGCCTGTGCTAACACTGGCTCATCATTTTCATCAGCAGGCGCAATCTCACCACTATCATCATAACGAACAACATCCATTGCTACTGATGCTTGCATTGGCCACGTCTCACTGACTGTGTCTGGCGCTTCTATGTGAGCATTCAAAAGCTGAGTGGCTCTCATCGTATACTCATTAGCTTGTGTCAGCAGCTTTTGATCAAAGACTTGCTGCGCTAGGTAATCTAGCAAGAGCTCAATAGAAGTCAAACCCTCAGCCAATGCTTGAGTCAAGTCCCAGCTAAGTACTGTGACATCGCCGGTGCGTAATTGCGCAAATATACGACCTATATCATTAATAGTCTGTCTAACGTCTGACAACCCCATATTGTCGAAAGCTTGAGCGATACTGTCAAATTCAGCAACCTCTGGCAATAACTGCACCATTTGACGTTGTAGGTACTCATTGAATTTTTGTTTGATATTTTCAACGGCGATACGTAGCTCTCGTAATTCACTATCAGTAGAGACCGATTTAGGTTCGCCCTCTAACTGCTTTTCGGTACTATAAGAAGCTTCAGGCATTGTAGCAAAAGAAGCAGCGTCACCGATTTTGAGCGATATGGTCTGTTCAATATCATAGATATCGTTATATAACTCTTGTAGCTTACGCTCAATTTGTAATTGTTCTTGCGCAGCATCTATCTCTGAAAAGATAACTTGTTCTAAATCGGCAATGATTGATTCAGCTTGCGAGACATACTGTGTCCAACCTCGACTCTCAAGCTGGTTCTTCATATATTTTAGAGGGTTTATTAGAGTAACTGGCTGGTCCAAATCAAAAATGAGCGTCTCAAGCTCACTGAGCAACTGCGGTAAGAAACGTGATATCGGCGGTATGCTCTGTGATACATTATCAAGAACAGACTGAGTGCGATCGCTACTCGTTACTAAGTAGCTGAGCTCAATGTAGACAGTCGTAATTAAGCTTTTGACAAAGCTTGAGGATAAAGTCACTGATTGACCATAAGACTCTATAACATGATCCAACTGACTGAGAAGTTGTGCATAACTTTCGGGTAATGGCGTGTCGTTGTGCGCAAGATCATTTAGCCACAATTGAGTCAAGTACCAAAGACGTTGTAGCTCTCTATCTTGAGTCGTCTGCCAGAGATATTGAACTACTTTTTCTAGAACGCTCAGTACTGATGGCTGATTCGCATTAGCAGTCAATAACTTCTGTACTTGCTGTCGCCATACTAACAACAGTTGCTGATATTGCTGATCAACTAAACGGGTTGTAACTTCAGTAATGGGTACTGTCACTTCAATACTTTTGATAATACTGTCGTCAATATTACCATTACCTAAATATTCATGCTGAGTATCAGTATCATCGACAATGAGCTCTGTTGCTATACCTCTTTGAGACAGTACCTGCGTCAGCTCATAAGCAGCTTTGTCTATTACAGCAACGTGATAATTGCCTGTACGCGTATAGTAATTCAACTCACGCTGCAGCAGCTTATGAGAAAATTGTCCTATCCGGCAGTCTTTACTAGAGAAGCTGTCATCGTCTCCTAAGCTCGCAAGCAAACCCAGCTTATTAGCAAGACCTGCTAATAGAGGAAGACGAACCATAATCAATGCACCACTTATCTGATGATAGTACGATATCATCTGCTCATAGCTAGCGATATCAGCCTCTAATTGCCAGCCATCAGATATCTGTGATAACTGCTGATCAAACAGTGGCAACAACCACTCAAGCGTCACTATGTCATTGGGCTGGTTTTTCATAGGTTTATCCTAATTCGTCTAGGCACTAATTTAGGCACTGATTTTTTGCCACACATTAACCTGTGGGTGCGCAATACGGCGCATATTTGAAGGACGCCAAAACAACGCCTCACCTGGAGCCAATATAATATAACCCGCTAACGCACACTGCTCTGAGAGCCGTGCCAAAATATCACGCTGATCAAACTTACGAAAATATAGCAGCATATTTTGACAGATGATCACATTTTGAAGATGCGAAGTGGGAGATTGTTGTTCAATGATGTTATGCACAGCAAAATTAACATACGGTTTTAAAACTGATGCTATCTGCCAGCTGGACTGGGTACTATTTGACATGTTTGACTGATCAGCTATGCCACCTGTGTTTAGCCTACGACTTATACTCTTAGTGGTTATAGGCTGAACGAACTGCTGACACCGCTCAGGTATTAAAGACTGCTGCCGTTTGTCATATTGCGCTAAACGTGCGTCTATAATCGCCTGTTCACTCACGTCGGTTCCCAATATACAGTAGTTTGACAACTGTTCTGCTGACAGACTCATGGCTAAAGACCATGCTTCTTGTCCACTTGCACAGCCAACGCTCCAAATACGAAATGGGCTGTCTGCTTCATTTGCGTTTTGATGCTGTAATGCATATTTTGTGACAAAATCTATGGAAGGCTTGTGCCGAAAAAATCGACTTTCGTGAATCAAAACTTTGTCTAAAAATTGCTGACGCAGTTCACTATTTTTTGGCAGCTGAATCCATAGCTGCTCGAGGGTTAGTCCATTTGATATTGCCGTACATTCAATTGCATTGATCAACCACTGCAGCTGCATGTCTGGGAGTACAAAGCCAATCTCGTGTTCTATGTACTTTTGCCATTGACCCGCATCAAAACGACCTGATTGCCTCAGAGCATCGCTCAATGCAAATTCAGCGTTATTGACTGGAGCTCTGTCTGGTTGAGTACGATTGTTCACGTCACCTGCTATGATTGCTGCTGTACATCATCATAGCCTGTACAGCATTTTAGTTAATAGTTTCATCGAGGGAGCGCTATATGAAGCAGCGACGCTCTAATACTAACAACAAATGATTAAACAGTTTCTGATAATACTTCTTCAGAATTCATCATGTCATCGTCTAACAATGCATCATCATCTGATACTTTAAAACCAGTAACCGATTCCTGTAGGGCTGCAGCCATTTCACTCAACTCACCAATAGAACGTGCGGTTGCCATCGTACCAGACGATGTTTGTGAGGTGATGTCCTGAATAATATTCATGGTGTGAGAGATGTGTCCAGCAGACTCAGCCTGCTGTAATGCAGCGTTTGAGATACTTTGAATCAAGTCAGCCAACGTATTAGAAACGCTCTGTACTTCTTCTAGTGCCTCACCTGCATCTTTTGCAAGACGTGCACCGCGTACTACTTCAGAAGTTGTTGATTCCATCGACATAACAGCTTCGTTAGTATCTGCCTGAATGGTTTTTACCAATGTTTCGATCTGTTTGGTCGCGTTTGCTGAACGCTCAGCCAAACGCTGAACCTCATCAGCAACAACAGCGAAACCTCGACCCGCTTCCCCTGCCATCGATGCCTGAATGGCAGCATTCAATGCCAAAACGTTGGTCTGATCTGCAATATCGTTGATTAGACCAACGATATCACCAATCTCTTGCGAAGACTCACCCAAACGTTTGATACGTTTTGATGTTTCTTGAATCTGATCACGAATAACGTTCATACCTTCAATCGAACGCTGTACAACCGCAGCTCCATTATGCGAGATAGCAACTGAACGCTGAGCAACGGTTGCAGACTCTGCAGCGTTGTTCGAAACTTGGTCAATTGATACGGTCATCTCGTTAATCGCAGCTGATACACCTGCAATCTCTTGCGCTTGATGCTCAGAGGCTTCGGCCAACTCAACCGCATTCATCTGGGTTTGATCTGAGGATTGTGATACACGATCAGCGGTACTGTTAATAACCAAGACCAATTGGCGTAGTTGGTCAATTGCAAAGTTTACCGAATCAGCAATGGCGCCAGTGAAATCCTCTGATACCGTAGCATTAACAGTCAAATCACCCTCTGCTAAGTCACCCAATTCATCGAGTAGACGTAGAATAGCGATCTGGTTACGTTCGTTTTCTTCTTGAATCTGACGAGCGCGTTCAGACTCTGCTTCTGCTTCTTGACGACGACGTAACGTCTCTTTTTCAATAAGCAAACGCTCTGAACCACCGCGCTGCTTAAGCAACTGATACGAGGCAAACATAATACCTAGGGCACCAACCGCAAATATCACGGCTGGTAAGATAACAGACTGATTAAAACTGCCAAAATACTGACTCACTGATGATAGCGAATTGATCAGCCAGATCAGACAGGCTATGCTCAATAAAACGAAAAACCCTAATAACAGCTTCCATGTATTATTAGCATCTTTACCGTCCGCTGTTGTATTACTCATACCAGCTACAGGTTTTCTTATAACATCACTCATCTTGCATATTCCTTTCAAACAATCGTCAAAGTCTTATCGTGACTGACTTTGACAATCTTATTGTTATCAAAACAATGATTAGCAAAGCCTGTATAAATGCTGACATTTCACTAAATCGTGTCAGTCGCTATTAATCTGCCATTACTTCACAGACAGGTATTCTATTGTCGATTACTATATTGCAGCATCTGAATATTGTAGATCCTGTGCAAGCAAGCTTGGCATGAAGACATACCACTCTTGCTCTTCTTTCAAAAACTTACCATGGTTATAAGGTGCAAATGGTGAATTAGGATCAATCGCTTCTGGGCGGTACTGATCCTGAGTAAACTGCTCAATACCGAGCACTTGATCGACCAGTAGTCCTGAAAAACTATTATCATGGTCAATAACCATAACTTTTCGCTGGCTTAACTGAGACAGTCGACTCGGAACTTGCAAAAAATGTGACAAATCCGTGAGCGGTAACAAGCGTCCACGGATATTGGCAATACCTAGCATCCAAGGCTTTACTAGAGGTAAGCTTGTGTATTCTGGCATGGACAACACCTCTGATACCTGACCCATAGGGGCAACCAAGCGTTGCCCACCAATTTCAAATACCACACCCTGCCAATCAAACGCTTGACCACCGCGGCGACCACTTTTACGCGCACGTGCCAAATCTGCTAGACGCAGAAGCTCAATAAATCCTCTAGAAGCCACAAGTTACTCCATCACTTTGCGAATCATATTGACCAATCCATTTTCGTCAACTGGTTTACTCATATACTCTTTAGCGCCTTGGCGTTTGCCCCAAACCCTATCGGTTTCCTGATTTTTGGTACTGATCATAATGACAGGAATATGCGCAGTTGTTTTGCCACGAGTAATCTTTCGCGTGGCTTGAAAGCCGTTCATCTCAGGCATAACCACATCCATCAAAATAACATCTGGCAAATGATCAGCGGCCATTTGACAGCCTTGCTCGCCGTTTGAAGCTTCTAGTACTTGAAAATTATTTTTGGCAAGCATGTCGCGAAATTTCGCCATTTCTGATGGCGAGTCGTCAATGACTAAAACTGTAGCCATAGGGATTTCCTTTATTTCTAAGATATCCATGAGGATATATTGTTGAAGTAAACGATTGAAAACAATACCCAAAATTTATTGGTAGTATATTTTTTATCATAATTACTCAAAAATTGAGCAATCACTTCCAATCTTAACAATCATTACGGTTAAGTCTAGCTATACCTGACTAGCGGTACTGATTGATAGCATCAAAAAGCTCATCTTTACTAAATGGCTTGGTCAAATACTCGTCAGACCCGACAATACGACCACGTGCTTTATCAAACAAACCATCTTTAGACGACAACATAATTACAGGCTTATTGGCGTAATCTGGGTTGTTTTTTATCAATGCGCAAGTCTGATAACCATCCAAACGAGGCATCATAATATCAACGAAAATAATGTCTGGATTGTTATCAACAATTTTTGCTAAAGCATCGAAACCATCTATAGCGGTTACTACTTCACAGCCTGCCTTTTGTAGCAAGGTTTCTGCGGTACGGCGAATGGTTTTTGAGTCATCAATTACCATTACTTTTAGACCATCAAAATTATTTTCCATTATCATTATCCTATGAACGACTATTTGTACGTAACGCCCTTCTGTCTATATAAAGTCTTAACTATTAATCTCAAACCGTAACGACAGTCAGCATTAAAACGATATAGAAGATTAAGCATTTATCAAAACTTATTTTGACAGTGACTATCTTTTATCAGTGTCTGCCCATCAAACACAGCGTCAACATTGGTTACTATACGCACTTTGCAATTAATAAGCTCACAAAATCGAGCGTTATTCTTAGTATATTGGGCTTGTCACCCTACTCTTGTTTGTGGATATCAATCAAACTCATGTGAGCGCTGAAGACACTTGGGCATGTTTTTAGGCATATTTTAAAATCAATCATCGCCAAAGCAAAGTAATCAAATCAATGTGGTAAACAAATTTACGATACTTTTGCATTATATAGAATCAATAGCCACATTGCTGAATAATTTGCGTTTGTGATAAAAATGTATCAGTATATTTTATTATGTTTGTTTTAGCACAGTTATTGACCCTTTTCCAGTTATTCACGAATTAATATTCAAACTGTTGAGTATCAAAAACGACTGTTCTTATCTGACAAATCAATGACTTCTGTTGCTAATCTGGCGACAGGGCCTAACCTACTTAAGTTTGGCAAATAGGTTGTACTCATTCCACCGCGTGACAATTCACTATATAATTAAGGTAACGACTATAATGGTAACTGCTATGACAGCCTATAAACATTCGAAAAAAAGCCTGTACTTGCTTGGTGCTTTATTGCTCGCTGCCTGCCAGCCGTCACCATCCAATAGTGAGTCAGCCGTTGCTGAAAACGAAGCCGATATAGATACGCCGCTTGTCATTACCAGTGATAGCGTCACCATGACACCAGATCATATACTCAGTGTAAAACCTTCACGATATCAGCCAAGTCTTGGTCTGCAAGGCAATATCGAGCCTATTAAACAGACCTCGTTTGTAGCAGTACATCCTATAACCATCGAAAAGACCTTGGTCAGTGAAGGACAATGGGTAGAGAAAGGGGCACCGCTGCTTGTTTTTAGACGTGTAGGTACTGCTAACGATGTAGCATCTACAGACAACGATACGGCAGCCAATGCAATCAAAGACCCAACGCTAGCAGACAAACAGCAGGTAAATACTAACTCAAATACCAAAGCTGTACAGCCAACTAAAGACAAAGATATTGCGGTCGCAAAAGAAACCACCAATAACGTAAAGTCACCAGCGACAGACTCAATAACAGCAAAGGCTGACGATATCGCTAATAGCAATGACGCTGACAGCAATAATGCTAACAACAGCGGATCTACCAACAATGTATCCGATAGCAACAGCGTAGACGATAGCGCCGCAACACCAAGTGGACAATACAACCTGATTACCATACATGCTAGTTTTTCAGGTCGCGTAGAAAACCTAAATGCTAAAGCTGGTCAAAAAATGATAGCGCGCGCCTCGTTATTGCAACTTAGTGATGAAACCAAACTGTATTTTGTAGCGACCCTACCTATCCAAGCAGAGCCACAGCTTTCAGTGGGTCAAACCGTTAATTTTACGGTCGAGAGTATGACTGATAAATTTACAGGACAAGTCAGTAAACTGGTTCCAACCAGCCAACCAAAAAAACTCTTGGTTTATGTCAATGTCATTGACAATGAAGCCAGCCGTGACAAGCTACTGCCAGAGATGAAAGTCACTGGGCGAGTCAACTACGGACAAATAGATGTCGGTACAATCGTACCCAAGCGCGCGTTGCATGATGTTGACTTAACAGAGTTACAGAAACCGCCATATATGCCACTTAGACCATTGGCTGCTAATGTTTGGGTTATTGGGCAAGATCAGCGCTTGACACGTCAGCCTATCGAAGTTGTTGAGTACGATCCGACCACTCAGCAGTATTTGATCGCTGGGGTGAGTAACGATAGTTTAATTTGTTTGGCTGATTTACCTGTTGATTCTGAAGGGAAAAGAGTTATCGTGTCGTAGCAGCTTATCGCGTCAGTTACATTATGTAGAAACATTAACAAAGCCTCTCTTGTTTTGTAACAGCATAATTAGGCACTATGACGTACCTTATATAGCGTTAACCGAGTATTTTAGATAGCCTTTAATTTTAGATAGCCTTTACATGATGGCTCAGTCTTTTAGACATTTGAAAACTTAGAGGCTCGCCTGTTTAATTATTTTGTCTGTTTAATTGTATTGATGATTTAACTACTTTAAAGCAAAAGTCATTAGAGCAATTACTATAATTAAGCAATTAGCGCATATTAGAGTTTTAGCAGATCATAACAACAACTAGAGGATATCCCATGAGCAAGCAGATTTTATTGATTGAAGACGATCCAGATTTAGCAGAGCTGATCAGTGACTATTTGACCATGAACTACTATGACGTACATCATGCTGGTCTTGGTCAAGAAGGTCTCGATCTATTAGATACCAAAGAGCGTGATATTGATTTGGTCGTACTGGACTTGATGCTGCCTGATATGGATGGTATGCAAGTGTGCCAAAAAATCCGTGGCAACAAAAACAATATGACCAACAAAGTACCTATCATCATGCTAACTGCGAAAGGTGATACCACTGACCGTGTACTAGGTCTGGAGATGGGTGCTGATGATTATATCGCCAAGCCTTTTGAGCCACGCGAGCTTCTCGCTCGTATTCGTGCTGTCATTCGTCGTCACGAACAGCCAAATCAGGCAGACAGCCAGTCAGATAGCCTAACTTTTGGTCGTTTAAGTGTGTTCCCTGATAGCCATGAAGTGACTATCGATGATGAGCCTGTACGTCTGACAACGCATCAGTTCCAACTGCTGCATTATTTTTCCACTCACTCTGGCAAGGTATTAAATCGCGAGCAGCTATGGCAGGCAATGCCAAATGATGACAGCTCAGACAATATCGACCGTGCTATTGACGTTCATATCTCGCGTCTGCGCGCTCTGATTGAAGACAATCCGCGTCAACCAAAACGCATCATCACGGTACGCGGCGTTGGCTATCAATTTGCTACTGATCAAGTTTAATCTAATACAGTGGATCAATCAGCAACTTGTTAAGCTCAGACGTACCAGTCCACATCAGCGTCCGATAGTAGAGATTGTTTAATGCAGCAATTGGGTTTTCGTTCCGTATTTGCCAAGTTATTTGCCAGCGTCATGCTGGCACTTACTTTGTTTGCCGTAGCGATGGTGTTGTTGACCCAATTGGTCCATGACAAAGATGCAGGTATACGGTCGGAGATATTAGCGACGCAGATCTTAGGACAAATCGATCCATTTTTACATGAATTAAATATCTCTATTAGTAAAGACAACCGTCTACAGTCGCGGTTCATGCTCGCTGTTGTCAAAAAAAGCTTTGATATTTTTGATGAGTCTCTTCAAGCAAAAATGGGCTTGTACGACAGTGAAGGTCGGATGCTCATGCAGACTGACAACAGTGACTTACCACTAGAATTACCGCCTACGCCTTCTTTGTTTTCACGTGTTTTCCCTTCGTTCGCAGATACTCCGCCTACCAAACAGGCGCAAGTATATAGTAGTACGGGCTATACGCTACTGTATGAATCACGTTTGCCACCCAAAAAACCTGTGTTGTCTGCTGCACTAAATCTGTTTACTGGTACTCTATTGCTGCTCATCATTATGGCAGGTGTTCTCTGGCTCATAGCCCGTACCATGACCTGGCGCATCGATCAGTTGAGCCAGCAGATGACTCAACTGGGTGATGGCGATTTTACGGTTCGCGTGAATGCTCGGGGTAATGATGAAATCGCTTCACTCGCACGAGGCTTCAACCAAGCAGCGCAAAAAATTGAGCATCTTGTCGATGCCAATAACTTGTTACTGGCACATGCCTCCCATGAGTTACGTACACCCATCACGCGTATTCGCTTACAGATCGAAATGATGGACATGTTAGCTGGTGCGTTGCCAACTGATACCAAAGCCAAATTTGATAAGCGCGCTCATGCCATCACTCGAGACTTATCGGGGCTCAATGACTTGGTAGAGAGTATCTTATTGGTCAGTCGTCTAGATGCGGGCCATGCCTTGCAACAGATTGAAGATTTAGACTTATATGACCTTGTCAATCAAGAGCGTCAACACTATCCTGAAGCGACCTTGATTGGTGAGCACATTATGATTGATGGTCAATCATCAATGTTGACTCACCTCATCCGTAATCTATTGACCAATGCTATGCTGCATGGCAAGCCGCCTGTCACTGTGCTTCTTTATGGGGTTCAAACTATCGAAGACGCTGGAGTAGTCCCTGATTATCTGTTGCAAACGGTACTCGCCAACAGTTTCACTGATTATAATAGCTTGGAATTTGATTCTTATGACAATCAGACTGATGTCACTGCGAACCATCAAAATAATCCAAGTGAACATGATGGCTATGATAATTATGAGCGAAACGATACTGATAAACCTGAATCAGTCGACCTCATAGATAAGTTACCAGCACCGCCGATATATATGAACGGTGAAAATGTGCCCGTTAGTGAAGACATAGATACTCATATAGACACCAATACAACGACTAGCGATAGTACAGATACTACTCTGACAGAAGATAATACTGATACTAGTAGAGGCTCAGTAAACCATTTAGGTATGCCAAAATCGGCTAATGACTCGTCATTACTTGCGAACTACCATAGCTTCACCAATGAGTTGACTGATAGAGTCAAAAAAGTAATGTGGAAAGCTGTTCCTGACTCTGACTCCGAAGCAACTACTAAAAATACTGACCACCCTATTCCTAATGGTACAGTCCAGTCTACAGATAACAAAACATTCATTAGCAAAGACACTCTCGAGAGTCACCGTCAGCAGAACACTGAAAATATGCTCAATGAAACAGCTAACACTAAAAACGCCAGTAAAGACAGCGCTAAAACTAATACTAAAAACAGCAATGACATATCAGCGCCGCCGCGCAAAGAAGGACTTTTTGCCAAGCATATGAAAAAGGCAAAGGCTGAACCTGTACGCCCGAAACCTAAATATGCAGTACTGGCAGTGATTGATGAAGGGACAGGTATCCCTGAAGAGAAACGCGAAGAAGTGTTTAGCCCATTCGTACGCTTACAGCAGAAGAACAAAGGTTCTGGCTTAGGTTTATCGCTGGTTTCACAAATTGTCACCGCACATCAAGGTCGCATCACTACCGATACGCTAAATGGTCATACTCGGTTCTTGGTTGCTATACCTGTCAAACACGATCCTCATTATCATCAGCATGATTGATCACTTATATTAAGAGTATAACGACTTTCGTTGTATTACCGCCCCTTCTACCTTCCAAACGCCCTATCCTTAATAGCTATTCATCATAAGCTGGACGCGGATGTGCATATCCAAAGTGCCAGATAATATGCTATATTACCGCCCCTTATTATACGGTTATTGACTGTCGTTGTTTTAGTTAGGCTCCTCGCATATCGATAGAGCCATAACGACGCATAATAATCACAAAAAATTTATTAAATTTTGAGCCCTCCATGAACGACATGATTGTCTTAAACGATGTGACCAAAAGTTTTTTAAGCGACCGATCAATCAAAGACAAAGACGGCAAACCACATTGGTTTACTGCTGTTGAGCCGACGTCTCTAACGATCAAGCAAGGCGAAATCTTTGGTCTAATGGGTTATTCAGGTGCAGGCAAATCGACCTTATTGCGTCTCATCAATATGCTTGAACGTCCAGACTCAGGTCAAGTCGTGATAGACGGTACTGACCTAACCACGCTATCTGCTAGTGAACTGCGTATCGCCCGTCATAATATTGGTATGATTTTTCAGCAGTTCAATTTGATGTCTAATCATACTGTCTTTGACAATGTCGCATTTAATTTGAGAGTGTCAGGCTATCCTAGCCGTGATATTCACAAGCGCGTTATGGACTGTCTTGAAATCGTAGATTTGACTGATCGAGCAGGTCATTACCCCGCTCAACTATCAGGTGGACAAAAACAACGTGTCGGTATTGCCCGTGCAATTGCCCCAAGCCCAAAAGTACTATTGGCCGATGAGCCAACCAGTGCACTAGATCCTGCAACGACTCGCAGTCTACTCACCTGTTTGCGCGATATCAATGAGCAACTTGGTGTGACTATCGTTATCGTAACTCATGAGATGAGTGTGATACGCCGACTTTGCGATCGTGCCGCATTATTGCATCAAGGTCAGTTGTTAGAAGTAGCCGATGTACAAGATGGTCTGATTCAGGCAACCACCCCAATTGGCAAAGGTTTAGTCGTTGAGGACTAATGAGGCAGGAGAAATAGATATGTTAACTGATACTGAATTATCCGCCTCTATAGACAAGTTGCTTGTTCTACGCAAAGAGATTATGAGCGCGTTCGTTGATACCTTTATCATGCTTGGTATCTCGACCACGGTAGCCATTATCATCGGTGGACTGTTTGGCGTATTCTTGTTTTTGTCTAGTGATCGACAGTTTTTGCAAAACAAGACACTGTACGGTGTACTTGGTGGTATCACCAACTTTATGCGTGCCTTCCCATTTGTAATTTTGATGATTGCGATGAGTCCGTTTACCAAGGCTATCGTTGGCACAGGTATTGGTCCTATTGCGGCATCATTGGTACTGGCAATTGCAGGATCGTTTTATTTTGCGCGCTTGGTCGAGCAAAACCTACGTGAAGTGCCGCGCGGTATCATTGAAGCCACTGAGTCGATGGGCGCCAGGCCTTTTACTATTATCAAAGTATTGCTCAATGAAGCACGCTCAGGCTTGGTACTGTCAGTGACTATTCTTTGTATCAGCTTGCTGTCTTATTCGGCGGCGGCAGGTATGATCGGCGGCGGTGGTTTGGGTGACTTGGCCATTCGTTATGGCTATTATCGCTATCAAACCGAAGTCATGATTTTTATTGTGATTGTACTATCGATCATGGTCATATCAATTCAAGCCTCTGGTAACTGGCTTGCCAATCGTTTGGACAAACGTTAAACCGCTTTAGAGAATACTTGACATTACGAGCGACTAGGTTTATTTTTGGCAACACTCAATCCTATCTCAGCGCTCATAAAAAGCAGCATTACTATTTATAATGTTGCTTTTTTAATGTTTAGACAATAAACATTTTATTTAATCCCATTCATTATTAAGGACGTATTATGAAATTAACAGATATCAGCCGTCAGTTGGCCAGCGCATTTGCCGCTGTTGGTGTATCAGGTTTGGTCTTGGTTGGTTGCAGCAATTCATCAGCGCCAGAAGCGACCAAAGAACCAGTTACCGAAGGGTCAACTGCTGAAACTGCCGCTAGCGATATTGATCCTGAACATACCAAAATCGTTATCGGTACCACTGAAGGCGATTTTGCTGATATGGTTCGTAACCAAGTGAAAGGTACACTTGAAGCACAAGGTTATGAAGTTGAGCTAATTGCATTTACTGACTATGTGCGTCCTAACCTTGCATTGGCTGAAGGCGATTTGGATATCAACATCTTCCAGCACAAGCCATACCTTGATACTTTCAAGACAGAGAACAATCTTGATCTTGTCGAAGTGTTCCAAGTTCCAACTGCACCACTTGGCATCTACTCTGGTAAAAAAGATAGCCTTGATGCTGCATTCAAAGGCATGAGTGTTTCTGCGCCTAACGATCCAAGTAACTTTGCTCGTGCGTTGGTCATGATGGATGATCTTGGCTGGATTACACTCAAAGATGATATCGATCCGCTGACTGCATCAAAAGCAGATATCGCTGACAACAGCAAATACGATATCGAAATCGTTGAGCTAGAAGCAGCCCAGCTGCCACGTGCACGTGACGAAGTAGACTTTGCAGTAATCAACGGCAACTATGCTACTGACTCTGGTATCGAGTTGACTGAAGCACTATTCCAAGAGCCAAGCTTTGCTTATGTCAACTGGTCAGCAATCAAATCTGCTGATACTGGCAAGAAATGGGTTGAGGATGTTACCAATGCTTATAACTCAGAAGCTTTCAAAAAGTACGCTCACGAAACGTTCCCTGGCTACAAGTACCCAAAAATCTGGGGTACTGACCACAGCGCGCATATGGGCACTGCCGAAACTGAAAGCGCTGATGCTCCAGAAGCTGCTGCTCAGTAAGACTTAGACTGCATATCCAAATCGTAAGTATTTAGGCTTTGAGTACCTGAGCTTTAAGTGCTTAAGTATATTTATGATTATGAACGTCCGTCACTTGATAGTGATGGACGTTTTTTTATGACAATAACTATTAAGCTTTTTTACTATTGTATAACTTGTATGGACACATCTGATTGTTAAAAGTCACGTTACAGCCTGTTTGCCCTTTGTAGGGTTGCGTCACTCGACCTTCCACTTTGTGCGCGTTTTTCTTATAGTAGACGAGACTGATTAGTGAGGCATCGACAAGTAAATATCGACCTTTTAGAAATGATGATCGAACAAACTTTTTATCGCTTTAACTAAGCCTATCAAATAATACCGATTGCCTTACTATCAGTCATTATATCGAAATTAATCAATAACAATAGAAACTACAAATAGAACAAGGATAATAATATGAGTGCTAAAAGCTATAATATTCGTACCGCTGGACAAGCAAACATTCCCGTTCTAGGATTGGGCACGTGGCAGTCAACAGGACAAGACTGTATCGATGTGGTCAAAAAAGGCCTACAGATGGGTTACGAGCATATCGATACCGCCCAAGCTTACAACAATGAAAAAGAAGTAGGTGAAGGTATCAAACAATCAGGGGTGGCTCGCGATAAATTCTTTTTGACTACCAAGATTTTTCCTGACGATATGAAGTTTGAGCCAGAGAAGCTAAAGGCTGCTGCGCAAAAATCATTAGAAAATCTGGGCGTAGACTATGTCGATCTATTGCTACTACACTGGCCTGACGACCGCGTACCATTGTCTGAAACTATTCCTGCGTTGTGCGAGTTACAAAAGCAGGGTTTGACACGTCACATCGGTGTCTCGAACTTTAATATTGCCAATATTATTGAAGCCAAAAAACATGCTGATGTGCCTATCGTAGTGAACCAAGTAGAGTTTCATCCGTTCATTAAGCAAAACACACTACAAACCTTTTTGAATAATCACCATATCTTGCTAGAAGCCTACTCACCATTAGCGCGTGGCGATGTGTTTGACAACGATATTATCAAAGAGATTGCTGACAACCACGATGTAACACCAGCGCAAATATCGTTGGCATGGATACTATCAGACAAGCACCGCGTTGCTATCCCAAAAACCTCGAATCCTGATCACTTACAAGGTAATTTAGATGCTACCAAGGTAGAGCTGAGTGCAGACGAGCTAGAAAAAATTGGTAAGCTTGCAAGCTCTGACGGTCGCAAAATTGAGCATCCTGATTATACTCCTGTATGGGATGACTAATACAGCGAGTAATACGTTAATTGGTTAAATGTAGAACAAAAAAGCCACCGATCATCGGTGGCTTTTTTTATATTTTAAATACTCTATAGCTTGAATGCATACAGCCACTACTGTTGTAGCGTGTCAGTCTCGTGAATTTTTACAGCAGGATTGTATTGCTCAGAAGAAGGCACTGCCCCGCTACGATTGTTTTCTTTCATAGACTTGGCAACTTCTGGTGGCATGTAGTTTTCGTCATGCTTAGCCAATACTTCCCCTGCCACAAAGGTTTCGCCTTGCATTTTGCCAGTGGCGACCACGCCTGAGTTTTCAGCAAACAAATCTGGCAAAATACCTTGATAAGTCACGGGTACTGTCGATTGAAAATCAGTGATCGCAAACTCGACATTTAGAGGATTATCCGCTGCGCGCTGCACACTACCTGCAACCACCATACCACCAGCACGAATACGTTTGTCTTGAGGCGCTTCACCTTGAGCAATAGCGGTCGCATCAAAGTAGTAGTCAGTTTGCTGCCCGATAGCATAGATAACCAACATAACTGCTACGGCCGCACCTGCCAGCGTAAACATAACCCATGTCAGTTTTTTCCGACGAACTGCATTCATACCACTACCCCATTAACGAGTCACTGTTTTATAAACCATAATCCGTCTATCAAACAGAAAAATTTGAAGAAACTACCATTAGAAAAACGTTCTGAAAATGTCTTTCTAATCGTACTCTTCTAATCGCTATATGGTAGCATTTTTCAGACAAATCAATAAGCCTCATCATTGCCTATAAAGTCATATTTTTGTCAGTGTAAGGATACGGCATCTTACGATAAAACCATGATATTAAAATAATTTTTTATTCAGAGTCCTTTTTATTCAGAACTCTTTTATTCAAAATTTTTGGTAGCAGGTGTTTGTGTTTTGGTAGTACGTTGTGCCTGGCGTGCTTGTTGGATAGTGAGCTGTTTGATGAGCGCTTGGCGTTGTCTACGACTGTAGATGATAAAAGCCAATATTACACCGACGGTAATCGCCCAGCATGTCCATACAAAAACCCCATGCTTACCCATGGCAATGAACTCAGATATGCTATAAAAGTAGGGCTGCATAGTATATTCCTAACCGTTACTTGTGTTGACTACGAATGTATTCTTTGACCCATGCCTTGCCTTGATCACGGTTTAAAATCAGCGTATTGGTACGATAAATCGCTAATGTCGCGACCAGCAAATAGCTGCCTATAATCATTAGTAGTAGCGGCATCCACATATCTGCCGACATTTTAGGTGCTGCCGTCAAACTAAAGGTCGCTCCTTGATGTAAGGTGTTCCACCACTCTACTGAGTACTTGATAATAGGCAGATTCACTGCGCCTACGATGGATAGTATTGCGGCTGCTTTACCACGATTGGCGGTATGTTCAAAAGCAGCAAACAGCGCCATGACGCCCGCGTATAGAAACGCTAATATGAGCATTGACGTGAGGCGCGCATCCCATACCCAATAGGTGCCCCATGTCGGCTTTGCCCAAATGGAACCTGTGAGTAAGCTAATAACGCATAGCAAAAACCCCATTGGAGCAAGCGCCTGCGCGACTAAGCTGGCAGTCTTAATCTTCCATACCAAATAAATCACTCCTAGAACTGCAAGAGAAAAATAAATAGAGATAGCAAGACTGGCCGCTGGTACATGGATAAAGATAATGCGGTAGCTATTACCCTGAAGATAATCAGGCGGCGCAAAAGCAAGGCCCCATACACTACCAATGAGCAAACAGATACTGGCTAATATCGCAAGCCATTTGACCCAAGGGCCAAAAATACGAAAAAACTGCTTGGTGCCTACAGTGGTCAAGAAACCCTGCCAAATGCGCTGCCACAAGCTAGGGGATGAAACGTTATTCAGGTTGGGCATGAGAATAAACCTATTACACAGCTTACTGGTTTTGACCGATATAGTGCAAAAAAGCACTCCTATTGGCTCACCTGCTGGCGTTAAACACTGGATAGAATCTACAAAGATCTGTGTACGTATTCAATAGACTATTATAGCAAAACTGCCCGTTTTCAACACGATGTTAATATGCTGGATTTGGACTGCGGGGTTTTGGACATTCTAGTTAATTGAGCCATGACATTTTGAGGGTTGTTGCAATCACCCAAGGCATAACCAAAACTGAGACAATACTCCCTGCCAATAGTAGTGCTAATATGGGCAAACCGTTAAGTCCCGTGGCAAATAAGTCGACCGCGCCTGTCGCAAAAATTAATACGGGTAACTGCATAGGCAACGCAATCAAAGGCACCAACACTGCGCCATTCTTTAGTGATAGTGTCAGGCTACTGGCGACCGCTGATAGCATCAACAGCATCGGACTGCCTGTCACGATGGAAGCCATCAACACCCATGCCTCAAACCAGCTCAGCTGAAACAAAGGCACCGCAAGCAAACTCAGCACCGCCACAATACCACTACTAAATATCCAGTGAATAACCAGACGTATCAGCACCCATAACGGTAGTGACGCTTTGGCGACGACCAATTGCGCAAGCGTACCATTATCAAGCGCAGGCTTAAACAAGCCATCAACACCCATGACCAATGACAATAACGCTGCGATCCAGACTGCCGATACACCAAGGCGCTGTAACAGCGCAGGCTCACTACCCACCGCTAACGGAAATAAAGTTATAATCACTAAAAACAGAACTAGCGGATACAACCATTGCACCGCCCCTTGCTGCTTGACTTGCCATTCACGGCGCCACAGCTGACCAAACCCAATCCCACGCGGTGTGGTGGCGATACTCACTGGTTTTTTGCTTGCCACTGCAGCTGAGTTTGCTTGCGTTGGACTGTCTGTCATTATTCGTCCTTTTACCTATACTGATAGTACTGCTAGCAGTCCCATTTAGACCATATAATCTGACAAATCGAGTACCTGATTGGCCACACCGACCGTCTGATGACTGGTCATGAGTATCGACCCGCCAGCCTGTGCAAAGTCACATAGCCGCGCCTCCATTCCCGCCACCATATCCACATCCAGCGCTGTAAAAGGCTCATCAAGCAGCCATAATGGCGTCACATCAGGGGTTAATAAATATAAGCGTGCCAGCGTGATACGCCGCGTTTGTCCCGCAGACAGATGACTTGAGCTGATCGTCTCAAACCCTTGTAGACCTACCCAAGTGAGCGCATCATCAATATCGGATGCGCTTGGGCTGATACCATACAAGTTCAGTAAGAACGTCAGATTTTGCGCGACGGTTAGATTAGGATGAATACCCAACTGATGCGAGACATAAAGAGGCTGGATAGGCAAGCTCGATTGATTCTGATAAGCAACTCCACCTACCAGAACTGGCAACAATCCTGCTAACTGCATGAGCAACGTTGTTTTTCCCGTACCATTTGCCCCAATAAGATGACAGATACTACCGGTAGATAGATACAATGAGACCCCTTCACACAGCGGTATCTCACCGCGCTGAACCGTCAGCTCGTCAAGTGTAAGTAAAGGCGTATCCAAAACCGTCATCAAAACCTCTGGTTATTTATCAAGTAGCAGGCAACATTCCTCACAAACAAAGGTAATGTTCGTGGCATAATACCCTATGACCACCACAAACACACAGTATAACAAATTGTCGATTACTCTGACTTTAAAAAGTACAACCTCAAAAAATACGATCTCAAAATATGACCTTGAAACCTATGCAGACTTTACCAGATAGCCAAAACGAAACGACTACTGCCTCATCAACCAGCCGTTTAACAGTAGATAGCTTGATTGATGCTCAGATTGATTTTATACAGCAATGGCTGCATCAGCAGGCTGAACCTCTAGCGATGGAGGCGTGGCAATGGTTTGGGGCGCAGCCCTTGAGCAAATATATTAAATGCGAGCATTTACAGCATGTGATGAAGGACTGTTTATTAAATCAGCCGATGACTGAGGTAATGCGCAAAGATATACGTGATATTTTGCACACCTTCATTTATCACCCAGTCAATGACAATGTGCCTTTGTCTGAATTGGTCGATGATGTACAGGTTGAAACCCTTGCTAATTACATCGGTAGCCATGAACAGCAGCGTAACGTATTGATTCATACGCTAGTCGGCAACGAAACCTTTGCAGACCTACTGACCCAAACGCTCTATCATGCTATCAATGACTTTATGGATACCACACTTGATAAAGCAGGCGGCGTCGGTAAATTAATGAAGCTTGGACGCAGCTCTTTTGAGAAGGCAACCAATAGAAACCTCGATGAAAAACTGCAAACGTACTTGCATCGTAATATTAAAGATTTGACACGAAAAGCCGAAGTTAATGCACAAGAACACTTATCAAATAAAGAAGTGGCGCGTCTGATGGTCATGGGCTGGGATCGTATCAAAGATCAACCGATCAGCGAGCTGCAAACCTATCTAAGCGATGAGCCTGGCGATAGTAGTATTGATCATATCGAAGCCAGTATTCAGCAAAGCTACAACCGTCTCAGAGTATCACCGTATTTGCACAGCTTGGTGTCAGCAAGTATCGACACATGGTATGCCAATCATCAGTCTGACACGATGGCAACTATCGCTGCGGGTCTGCACATTGATGACGATGCGATGCGTCAATGTAGTGCTTCGCTACTGCCTATCGTCAACGATGCTATTGATGCGCCTTGGTTTACCGCTCATCTACGTGACATGCTAGAAGCATTTTATGCGCAGCCTACTATTAAAGAAGGACTCGCGCTGAACCAAGATTAAGCTGTCCTTTTGCTTGTTTGCTATTTTAACTTCACTTACTTGTCAGCATACTATTATGAGTCAACGCAACAAACTCAGCCTGTGGCAAAAAATCAAACGGTTACTGACTGCATCCGCGCCGCAGTCGGTCATCGATGGTACAGGTGAGCAAGCAGATTTATCACTCGCTGATAGTAACGCTGACCACCATGCTAACACTGCTAACGATAAAACTGGTATATCCACTAATGTCATTGACCGTAGTTCTGAGACTACTGATAATAACTCCTCTGCCGCTACCTCTGAACCAGATGCCAGCCAAGTCCGTGAGCAAATAAACTCCTCTCGTCTAAAGCCTGATCATTCAGTAGCAGAAACACAGCGCCCCAGTGACACGCCCATTGTCGACTGCTTAAAACAATATTTCAGCGATAAGCAATGGCACTATACGCATTATCGACCCAAGACGAATGATAGCCAGCAATCACATCACTTATCCTTGAGAATGCGCCACAAACAGGTCAACTGTGGTTATCTGTTTCGTGTACAAGAAAAAAATAAGCTGCTGGCTGTTTATGGTATCTTGCCATTTTTGATACCAGAGAGTCACCAAAATGCGGCACTACTACTCATTACCCAGATCAATTATGACATGCTGATCGGTAATTTAGAGATGGATATCAATGATGGAGAGATACGCTACAAAAACGCTATCGACGTTGAAGCCGTCGGTATTGATAATGATATCATTGAGCACTTGCTGCAAAGCGTGGTCGCGATGACTACCGTTGCCAATGAGCTGTTTGATAATCTAATCAACAATCAAGATCCTGCTGAAGATATGCAAACGTTGCTTATCGAGCTACGTCAGCAGTCAGATGCGCGTACATTCTTCTTGCCGACCCAGTTTGTTCAATAACTCGGTTTATTCAGTAAGCCAGTTTTTTCAGCAAACTGGTTGTTTATCAAGCGATAATTAGCGATAGCTCGCCTCTGTCTTTGTGCTTATCTATCTAAAATAACCACCCTATCTACAACAACCCTCAATATGAAGCTAGAATTTTTATGCTAAAAATTGCCTACTCTGATGTCTTTCGTTATTCTGTGCCCGAAAAACATCGCTTCCCCATGCAAAAGTACATCTTGATTCCTGAGCGCCTACTGGCAGAAGGAACCATTACCCAAGACAATTTCTTTGCCCCTGCCCGCTTAAGCGAAGCTGAGATTCTGACCACACATACTCCAGAATACTGGTATCAGCTCAAAACGCAAACCCTACCACGAAAGGCTGCGCGAGCCATTGGGTTTGAGATGACGCCGCAGCTGGTGGAGCGTGGCCGCTATATTGCTCATGCCACCTATGAGTGCGCACTCTATGCTCAGCAATATGGCGTATCCATGAATGTCGCAGGTGGTACTCATCATTCTTTTGCCGGTCATGGAGAAGGGTTTTGTGTCT
Organism: Psychrobacter sp. PP-21; assembly: GCF_033790785.1. NCBI lineage: Bacteria > Pseudomonadati > Pseudomonadota > Gammaproteobacteria > Moraxellales > Moraxellaceae > Psychrobacter > Psychrobacter sp. PP-21. The sequence goes on from NZ_JAMYEB010000004.1 coordinate 57,991, forward strand.
TTAATGATGTCTGTATTGCCAGCAACTTATTATTAAATCGCGGACAGGCACAAAAGATTTTGATTGTAGATTTGGATGTTCATCAAGGCAATGGTAATGCCAGCATCATGATGAATGAGCCACGCGTCTTTGTCTTTAGTATGCACGGTGCCAAGAACTATCCATTTCGTAAGCAAGTGTCCGATCTAGATATCGAGCTGGACAACGATGCAGGTGATGAAGCGTATTTGCAGATATTAGAGGAGACGTTACCTCGTTTAATTGCTGAAGTTGCGCCAGATATGATTTTTTATCAGTCTGCCGTTGATGTGCTTGCAACAGATAAGCTTGGCAAACTTGGTTTGACACCAGCAGGTTGCAAAGCACGTGATGAATACGTCTTGCAACAAGCAAAAGCTGCCAGCATTCCTGTTGCTATCGTGATGGGCGGTGGCTATTCAGAAGATATCGAAGATGTGGTCGAAGCGCACTGTAATACTTTTCGTTTGGCACAGCAGATATATTTTAGTGAGACTGTTCAACTTACAACGACATAAGGCAAAGTTTATATGGCGAAACTATTGATAGGCATAGGTATTGTATTGGTTATTATCGGTATTATCTGGTTGCTGTTTCCAAGTGCTTTTTCTTGGATAGGTAATATGCCAGGCGATATCAAACATACTTCAGGCAATACGCGAGTGTATTTCCCAGTAGTGACTATGATAGTGATTAGTGTCGTCGCGACTATTCTCTTAAATATGTTTAACCGTTAAACCATATTGAGAGACTCGATTGTGCCGACTAAACCAACTCTTGCAATCTCAGTAGCCTTGGTAACTTCAGCAAGATTTTGAGCTAGCCTTTGAGCTGACCATTGTTATGTTGAGTGTCCCTCCTATATTGGCTCTGACTTAACATAGTGCATCAAGACAACGATGCTACAATAGTGCCGTGATCCCCTGCCAGCCAACGCGTACGCCGAGCACGATTAAGATCAATAAGATAAGCTGACGAAAACGTGCTTGTGGCAAATAACGACGTAAACGAATACCAATCAAAAGCGTGGCTATAGACAATATACTCAAAAAAGCAATTAACTGCCACTCGCCGCTGCTAAGCGCCATGATAGGCTCGCGTAAGACGATAATTTGGGCGATTTTTCCTAAGAAGTAGCACATGTTGCCCACTTTGGCGATAGTGTTTTTATCATCACTTGCAGACAACAAATACATCATCAAAATGGTAGACATGGCATTGGTCGAACCGCCGATAACGCCTGCACTAAAGCCAACAGCAATCAGTACCGGCTTGGTATCTGGTAAACGGATTTGTTTGCCGAGTAGACTACTCACCACATAAAAGGCTATCACCGCCGCCAATAGCAATAAAATATAAGCGCTATTGATCCATAGCAACAGCTTAGCGCCCAAAATACTACCGAGTAAGCTGGTAAGCGCAAGCAGCCAATAGCGCCTGCCGTAATAGATAAAGTTTTGCCAAATAGTGCGCTCACCACCTGCCAACCATGTCATTGCATTGAGTAGTAAAGAGGGGAAAATAACCAAGACAATGGCGTGTGGCAACGGGTAAATACTGGCAAGCGCCGTGGTCGTCACCAAGGTCACACCCAGCCCACTAATACCATGTAACAGCGATGCCAGCGCAAAAATAATCGTCAGCACTAGCATCTGAGTGCTATCGTTACCAGCCATATCTATCATATCGGTCACACCATTTTAGGCTCTGCGCTCATATCTACTGGTTGTAAGCCTGTACCTTTAGCCGTTTTTGCGTTGACCGATTGCTTCACCGATGATGCCAGCCAACTGCTCAGCGATTTTGTCTTTGCTGGTCTTTTCTAGTGCTATCGCATCACGTGCATAATACTCTGAGAAAAATACCTGCATTGCATTATCGTCGCTGGCAAAACCAATATCTGCGCGTGAGACATCGTTACAAGCAATCATATCAAGATCTTTTGCGACCAATTTACCACGTGCATAACGCTCAACATCTTGCGTTTCTGCGGCAAAGCCGACGACAAACAGCTCTGGATGCGCAAGAGAAATGGTCGCTAAAATATCAGGGTTTTTAACCAGGCTGAGTGTCATCGCATCTTGCGTTTTTTTGATTTTTTGCGGTGCGGCTTCTTCAGTACGATAATCGGCAACTGCTGCAGTCGCGATAAAGACATCTGCCTTTGTGACTGGGTTGTGATCATGAGAATGTAGCGAGTCGTGGTCATAGTCGTGATTATGATTGCCATCTTCACCGCAACCACAATCGCTATGATGATGTTCTTTGGAGTGGGTATGAGAATGATCGTGCATATACTTATGAGAATGGTCGTGTTCTTCTTCAAAATCCAGTTGCAGCTCACTGTGCGTGCCATCCACACACTGCTGTGCAGCAATCAGCATATCTTCGGCAGACAGCACATCGATACGTGTGACATTGAGCGGTGTTGGCAGAGCGACTTTGCCGCCTGCAATCAAGACGACATCTGCACCAGCTGCAACGCAGGCTCGCGCTAAAGCAAAGCCCATTTTTCCTGAAGAGTGGTTGGATAAGTAGCGTACAGGGTCAATTGCCTCTACCGTTGGACCTGCAGTAATAACGACCCTTTTACCTGCTAATAGTTGGGGTGTCGTTTGTATTGCATTGAATAGCAATACTTCGGCTAATAACTGCTCAGGCTCAGGCAACCGCCCTGCGCCTACATCACCGCACGCTTGCTCGCCGCTGGCTGGTTGGATAATTTGATAATTCATATCCTGCAGGGTTTGTACATTTAAGTTTACCGCTGGATGCGCCCACATCTGCTGATTCATCGCAGGAGCAACAATGACAGGTGCTGTAGTGGCAAGGCACACTGTGGTCAATAGATCATCTGCCATACCCATGGCCAGACGTGCGAGCGTATTGGCAGATGCAGGTGCGATGACAACCAAATCAGCCCATTTAGCCAGCTCAATATGACCCATGCCAGCCTCTGCTTGCTCATCAAGCAATGAGACGTGCACTTCGTTACCTGTCAACGCTTGTAGGGTTAGCGGCGTGATAAAAGCTTGTGCGCCTGTCGTCATAATGACGCGCACATCAAAGCCTGATTTGATTAATAAACGGGCAAATATGGCAGATTTATAAGCGGCGATACCGCCAGTAATAGCAAGCACAATATTGGACATAAGCGTGGCATCAACAAAAAAGTAAAAAGATAAAATTGCGCTTATAGTAACAACTATGAGATAAATTGGGTAAGATTTTCCGTATTTACCTCGTTATAGTCCATACGCAATAAGACAATACAAGAAATTGAGTATCAGTGGCACATGAGTCTGGCTTGCTATATTGATGCCACCACCGAGTTATTGACCGTGTTATTGTAAGTAGGCTACAAGCAGTATCAATCCATTTTCAAGGAGTGACAATGGCAATCAAAGACTGGCATGAAGACGACAGACCACGCGAAAAACTACTAAAATTTGGCGCAGCCCATTTATCCGATGCTGAGATATTGGCTATATTTTTGCGGACAGGGACTCAGTCTCTATCAGCGATTGAGCTGGCGCGTCAATTAATCGATCAATTTGGCAGCTTAGCTGAGCTATTGTCTGCGCCGCAACAGACCGTTCTCGCCTGTCACGGGATTGGGCCTGCGAAATACGCTCAGATACTGGCATCGCTTGAGATGGGCACACGCTATCTAGATAGCAAGCTCAAAACAGGTCAGGCGCTTGGACGCTCGCAGGTGGTCAAAGATTATATCAGCACCCAGTTACGCGGCGAGCATCGTGAAGTGTTTGCCGTACTTTGTCTCGATAATGCATTGAACCTTTTGAACTTTGAGATACTGTTTACTGGCGGTATCTCATCTTGTTCTGTCTGTATGAAGCATGTATTGCGACATGCCCTGAGCCACGCTGCCAGTCAGTTGATCATTGCCCATAACCACCCTCATACTGACGCAAAGCCATCGAATGCGGATAACCTACTGACTTATGAGCTAAAAAAAGCATGTGACTTATTAGACATCTCACTTGTCGATCATATTATTGTTGGTCGCAATGAAACCTTATCCTATGCCGAAAGCTGTCTTGTGCCTTTTGGCTAGTCTATAACGCTAGTTGCTTAGCAAGTCGCCATATTTTAGTCACTCTTAAGGCTTTACCCATCAGAGCCTAATAGCTATACACTGCTTGATACATATTGTCGACACAGCGTAGCATTTTGGGTCTTGATAGTCATCGACAACTGTTTCATATTAGTGGCCATTCTTGTTATTTATTTATCAATCACTTGCTAGACCTTTAATACTAACATTTAAAAAATGTAGAACCGGGCATTTAGTAATTAGAAAATCATTCGATTTATTTATAAAACAGTAAGTGGTAAGACATAACAATAATTACAGTTACCTGTTTCACTCACATACTTTTCACGCTTTTTATCCAGCATTTCAAAGGAGATAGTCATGGCAATTGGCTTGTTTATTTTGGCAGTCATCATTCAATTAGCCGTGGTCCTGGCCATCTTTTTGTTGTCCTTATCACGGGTTACTGGCAGTATCGTCGCGCTAATAACGGTCATCGTTACGGCAGTTATTAGTCCCTGGTCGCTCATCTTGGGTGTACCAATGGCGCTGCTGTGCTTGGTCTTACTCGTTGCACCACTGCGCCAATCCTTGATTACAAAGCCTGTCTATAAGGCACTCGGCGGTGCCATGCCAAGTATGAGTGATACCGAGCGTGAAGCGCTTGATGCGGGTACTAGCTGGTGGGAAAAAGAGCTGTTCATGGGGGCACCAAACTGGGATACTTTTGCCAGCTACCCTTATCCGAAACTATCAGAAGAAGAGCAAAGCTTCATTGATAATGAAGTAGAAGCCTTGTGTACCATGCTCGATGAGTGGCAAATTCAGCATAAGGATAAGGAGCTGTCACCTGAAGCATGGCAATTTATAAAAGACAACGGCTTTTTGGGTTTGATTATTCCAAAAGAGTTCGGTGGTCTAGAATTTAGCTCTTATGCACAAAGCCGCGTGATGAGTAAGATTGCGTCGCGCTCACCGACTGCTGCTGTAACCTGCATGGTTCCCAACTCGCTCGGCCCTGGTGAGCTACTAATGCACTACGGTACCGATGAGCAAAAACAGCGCTGGCTACCAGGTCTGGCCAAGGGTGATGAAGTGCCTTGCTTTGGTCTGACTGGTCCTGAGGCAGGATCTGATGCAGGTGCAATTCCTGATACTGGCGTGGTCTGCTATGGCATGCATGAGGGCGAGCAAGTACTCGGTTTACGCATGAACTTTTCTAAGCGCTGGATTACCTTGGCACCTATCGCCACTGTAGTCGGTCTGGCATTCAAAATGCACGATCCAGAAGGACTGCTTGGTAATCCTGAAAAAACTGATTATGGTATTACCTGTGCGCTTGTTCCTGCTAGTCACGAAGGCGTCGTGACAGGTCCACGCCATAATCCGATCGGCTCACCATTTATGAATGGTACGGTCGATGGTAAAGATGTCTTTATCCCGTTAGATTACATCATCGGCGGTGTCGAAAACGCTGGTCGCGGCTGGCGGATGCTGATGGAATGTCTCGGCGTTGGTCGTGGTATTTCTTTACCAGCTCTATCTACATCAGCCAGTGAAATGACCTATTTGTCTGTCGGTGCGTTCGCAAAAGTTCGCGAACAGTTCAAGATATCAGTAGGTAAATTTGAAGGTGTACAAGACGCTACTAGCCGTATGGCGAGTAACACTTATATGTTAGAAGCGTTTCGTCATTTGGTGACTTGCGGATTAAACCAAGGTGGCACGCCATCCGTCATGACTGCCATGGCAAAATACTACGCGACTGAAACCATGCGCAGTGTGGTCAACGATGGTATGGATGTGGTTGGTGGCCGCGCCGTACAGATGGGACCACGTAACTTTTTGGCGACGCCTTATCAAGCGATTCCTGTATCTATCACTGTCGAAGGCGCCAACATTTTGACCCGCTCACTCATGATTTTTGGTCAAGGCGCGATGCGCTGTCATCCATATCTATTTGACGAGCTGCAACTGCTACAAAGCGAAGATAAAGCTGCGGCGACCCAAGAGTTCGATACTCTTTTCTTTAAGCATTTGGGCTATACCTTTAACCGTGGTGCAAAAGCGTTTGTAGCAGGTTACGTTGGTGGTAGTAATGATGCACCAAGTTTTGCTGATGCTTTCACTCGTCCTTACTACAAGCATATCAACCGACTAAGCGCGAGCTTTGCACTAACTGCGGATATGGCGTTAGGTTTGCTAGCAGGCGATCTAAAACGCAAAGAGATGCTGTCTGGTCGCTTAGCAGACATTCATAGCCACTTATTCATTGCGACTGCCATCTTGCAGTTTTACGAGTATGGTAGTAAATCAGAGTCTGAACGCTTACATGCCGAAGTTGCGCTACAAAATAGCTTATATACGGCTCAAGAAGCTTTTGTCTCTTTCTTTGCCAACTTCCCGAATCGTATGGCAGCCAATGTGGTTAGCTTTGTGACCTTCCCAAGTGGGCGTATCTTTACGCCAGCGGGTGATGAACTCAAGCGTCAATTGGGCGACACCTTTATGGATGATTTTGCGGCAAACCCGTTCCGTGATTATCTGAAAACCATGGTCTATTACAATACCGATGCAGACGATGTGACTGGTCGTATGGAACATGCTTATCAGACACTCGTTGAGATCGAACCCTTATGGCAGAAGTTCAAAAAAGCAGAACATCAAGACAGCTTTGAAGGATTGACGTTTGAAGACCATGTGGTACATGCAAGCCAAAATGGCGGGATTACTGAAGAAGAAGCAGAAGTATTGATTCAATACAATGCCATGCGCTTTGATTCGTTATTAACTGATACATTTGACGAGCATCTATCAGAAGCACTAGAACGCGACAATCCACATGCGCTTGAAAACGCGGTTCATCAATTGACAGATTATGCTCAGCTAAAACAGCAGGCTAAAAATAAACGTGGTATGTCTGACGATAGTGATACGGCAGCGGATACTGACGCTCTAGCTACTGATACTCCGGCTACTGCTGAGCTGAATGATACTTCAGATACAGATACAAAAACGGGTGACGAAAACCCCAATCACGGTTACGAGAGTGATGGTGACGTAGAGATGGTAAGCGAACAGGATACTGCCGAAGAAGTAACCTCACAGACAGATTTTAAGAAATCAAAACCGCAAGCAGAAGCATTAGATCATCGTTACCGTGATGCTGAATCACATCTCAGTGAGCGTATGAGTAACAATCACAGTCGCCACATTGATCCACCCGATGAGGCTAATGATAGTGCTGAAGCGAATACTCTCAAGCATTCGGAGCAGCCAGTGCATGTACCACACGAGGATGATAAAGTATAAATAAGCATTTATTTTAGATAGCGCCACTATTACGCTTAGTACTTATAGTGCTATCTACCCCCAAAGAGCCAGACTGTCCCTATGCGACCGTTTGGCTTTTTTTATTACTAAAATTTAGGGGCATTTAAAGTCGATACTGAGTCCGTTGCATTAGGTTGGTCCGATATCCGATATAAAAGCTCGATGTTTAGCCAGCCTCAAAACTCTTTCATAAATATTTTGTTTCATATAAGAAACAAACGGTTTAGAATAAATAATGATTATTTTATGGGCACATCGTTGTGAAAATTATCATCGTCTCAGAATAAAATGGTAAAAAAATCTTGCAGTGCCCTTAACTATTCTTTTATATTGTCCCCGAAAATGTGACATCAAACGACAATCATAATAACTTAATAGTCATAACACGCATTATAGTTAGGTAAATAAACACGATCATGAGCTCTGAGTGATTGCTGACTATAGCGCTGTTGTGCACACAAAGGATATGAATTATGTGGAAGAATTTGGGACTGACGGGCAAGATTATTGTTGCCATGGTGCTCGGTATTGCGCTGGGTTTATTTTTAAACTATTCGGGATTGAATGGCGAAGGTGGGTTTGTTAATACCTATATCACTAATGGCTTTCTTGCCATTATCGGTAAGCTATTCGTTAACTCACTAAAAATGTTGGTCGTACCATTGGTACTTATCTCACTGATCTGCGGTGTGTGCGGTATTGGTGATATTCGTCTATTAGGACGTATCGGTACCAAAACATTTATGATCTATATGTTCACCACCGCGCTTGCGATTGCAACAGCGATTGGACTGGGTTCACTATTTGGTATTGGTAAGGGCATGAACATTGGTACTGATGCGACTTTTGAAGCCGCGTCAGCACCGCCTTTACTTGATGTATTCTCAAACATTGTCCCATCGAACCCTATCAGTGCGATGGCCAATGGTGACATGTTATCGATTATCTTCTTTGCGATTTTGATCGGTGTGAGTATCTTGATGGTTGGCAAGCCTGCCAAAGGTTTGGTTCAGAGCCTAGAGCTTATTAATGAAGTCATCTTGAAGATGGTGACGATCATTATGAACCTAGCACCTTATGGTGTGTTTGCACTATTGACCAAAGCAATGGCAGAGCTGGGACTAGACTTGATCTGGTCATTACTTGGTTATGTTGCGGTATTAGTTGGCTCATTAGCATTCCACTTTTTCATCACGATGATGATTGTACTCAAAGTCGCATCAGGTCTATCTATCAAGACCTTTTTGGCAAAAATGCGTGAAGTACAGATCTTTGCTTTTAGTACGTCAAGCTCGAACGCGACGATTCCTATTACGCTGCGTACCGTTACCAAGCGTATGGGTGTTAATAACTCAGTTGCGTCGTTTACCGTTCCTTTTGGTGCCACCATCAACATGGATGGTACCGCCATTATGCAGGGTACAGCGACCATTTTCATTGCCAATATTTATGGTATTGATCTGGGAGTTACCGAATACTTGACCGTTATTTTAATGTCAGTCCTTGCTTCTGTTGGTACAGCTGGTGTGCCTGGTGTTGGTCTCATCATGCTGTCTATGGTATTTGCTCAGGTTGGTCTACCAATCGAAGGTATTGGTCTAATCTTGGGTGTGGATCGTATCCTTGATATGTTACGTACCGCTGTAAATGTCGGCGGCGATGCTGCTGTTACGACTATTGTAGCAAAATCAGAAGGCAAAATGGATTTGGCTATTTATAATGACCCTAACGCTGGTGCAAAAGACGTTTTCGATGGTCATATAGACGAAAACAACGAGCGTGAATTCTCTGAAGTATTCAGCGATGGCATCATGGGTAGTGAGTACGATGACGTAGATCGTCGCCGCTAATCACATCTATTGGATAAATAATGTCATAAAAAAACCTCAGTCACCCATGCACATGGACTGAGGTTTTTTTGTGATAGATAGATTTATTATTTTTATTTAGCCAAAAACATACTTGGTCAGCATGGCCAAACATACCACGACAATCATCGGACGAATGAGCTTGCTGCCGCCCTTTACCACCATATGTGAGCCAAAATACGCACCAATAGTTTGACCTACCATCATCGCCAGTCCTACTTTCCACAGGACATTACCGCCCAAAATAAAGAATATGAGTGAGCCGATATTGGTAGATAAATTCAATACTTTTGCCGTACCTGTCGCCTCGATAATCTGTCGCCCACGCAGTGCTACATTGCCAAGCGCAAAAAACATCCCTGTGCCTGGACCAATATAGCCATCATAAAAACCAATGAGCGGCGCTACAATCTTTTGCCATTTACCCTCTGAGATGCGCGGTGCGGCTTCTACTTCCCCAAGCCTAGGCGCAAACAACGTATAAATACCGATAGCCGCAATCAAAAAAGGAATCAGTTTTTCGAGTAAATCTGGTGGCGACATCTGCACCGCGATGGTACCTATGACTGACCCGATAAAAGCGGCAATAATCGCCACTTTTATACGCTGTGGTTTAACGACTCCTTTTTTGATCATTGTAATAGAAGCTGCAAGCGCACCTGAGGCCGCTTGGAGCTTGTTGGTGCCTAGCGTGAGTACTGGCGGGATGTTAGCCAGTAGCATGGCAGGTATGGTCAGTAGTCCACCGCCCCCAGCAATAGCATCAATAAATCCTGCCAATGCTGCCACCGCAGTGAGCATCAAAATGATCTCTAATGAGAAAGTTAAATCCATAACGCTGACCTGCAAAATATCGTAAGAAAAAAGTGAGCTTGAAAGATGAGGCTAGCATGTCACTGATGTGAGGCTACTAGCAGTCAGACAATTGAATAGTTGAAATCGACAAGGGAACCGGGACAACCTCGTAAAGCGTCGATCATTATAGAGATAAAACTGCAAAAAAAGCCAAAAACCTACCAAAGTCTGCTAAATTTGTTTAATAACGACTGGGGTATCATTTATAAAAGACCTTTTGTTAAAAAGATTTAACGACTTACAACTATGTTGCTCAGCGTATCACCTTTATAATGTCACTATAATGAGTACAATAAAGTGGGCTAGCAGGTTTGTTTGGGCGTATTTTGTTGTCTATATCGATAAGAGTATGAGAAACTGTTGCTGTCTATTTGCTACCCTCGCATTGTTGGTAGCGCAGACATTGATGGATATTTGAGGTTATTTAGTAAATTGTATTTAGCGAATGAGGATGATATGGCAATACGAAGGATTAAGGCATTTTTTGAATTTGAGGCAGCAGGCGGTATCGTCTTAGCATTGGCTGCCGTTGCTGCAATGATCATTGCCAACTCCCCTCTTCATGTGTGGTACGAAAGTTTTATTCACGCGCCAGTTGCGATTCAGATTGGCGATTTTGCTATTGCCAAAGATGCGCACCACTGGATCAATGACGGCCTTATGGCGGTTTTCTTTTTCTTAGTTGGACTTGAGCTCAAGCGTGAAGTACTCATCGGTGAGCTGTCTAACGTCAAGCAAATCATCTTGCCAGCTGGTGCAGCATTAGGTGGTATGATTATGCCAGCGGCGGTGTATATACTTTTTAATCTCAATGAGCCTGAGTACTGGAAAGGCTGGGCAATTCCTGCAGCAACCGATATTGCCTTTGCACTGGGTATTCTGAGTCTATTAGGTAGCCGCGTACCCAACTCCCTAAAGGTGTTCTTGGTCTCTATCGCTATTTTTGATGATATTGGTGCGATTTTAATCATTGCTCTATTTTATACTAGTGAGCTGTCATTGGAGTCATTGGCAGTAGCCGGTCTATGTCTGCCATTCTTGTATCTGCTCAATCGTCGCAATGTGACCAGTATTACGCCTTATCTGCTTATCGGTATCGTCATGTGGATTGCGGTACTCAAATCAGGTATCCATGCCACATTGGCAGGCGTGGTTTTGGCCTTATTTATCCCTATGTTTGACCGTACTGATCCTGAGCACTCTCCATTAGAGGAGCTAGAGCACGATCTCCATAACTCTGTTGCCTTTGGTATTTTGCCAATATTTGCTTTTGCCAACTCGGGGATATCACTCGAGGGCGCAGGTCTTGCTGAGCTATTCCACTCAGTGCCGCTAGGTATCGCTGCAGGCCTGTTCATCGGCAAACAAGTGGGTGTTATGGTCATGTGCTGGTTAATCTTCAAGCTTGGTCTATCAACCATGCCAAAAGGGATGGACTATAAGCAAATATATGGCGCAGCATTATTATGTGGCGTTGGCTTTACCATGAGCTTATTTATTGGCGGCTTGGCGTTTGCTGGTGATACAACGATGTTTGATGAGCGCTTGGGTATCATCATGGGTTCTATCGTCTCTGGTATCGCAGGTTATATCATGCTCAAAGTGAGCTTAAAAGACAATGTCAGCGGCACGTCGGTCGACTTGACCCGCTCTCATTAATATCAAAACGAGCGACTTATGAGCCTTTAGCTTATAAGTCGTTTTTTATTATGTACAGGTCGCTTGTTATCGTGGATAGATATACTGCAACCAGCTGACTCATAAAACCTCAGTAACTATCTATTAAATGGCTATCTATTAAACGATAAATTTAACAGCGGTCAAAGGCTTGTTAAGGATTATCATACAGAAATCGATAAGCTAAAAAATGGCTCGAATTTCGGTCTTGCTAGCGAAAAAAAACTTGTGCAACACTGCTATCACTATTGGATGAAAGGCACTATACCAAATATCGTATCAAACACCATATTAAGCAGACGCAAAGACAGCTGGATGCATCAATTCGGTTTTATGAGGGATCGCTATAGACGGCTTTGATGTTGCAGATATTAGATCTATAGCTAAATCAGGCTATAACTTAATCATAAAGGCACTTGATCATATGAGTAAGAAAACCACCAATACTGCAAGTATCTCTACACAACCTCATCATCAATCAAAAAAAACCTATCAGCGTCACGGGCGCACCACCGCCATCAATGATCATAGTGATTTACAGGTTTTAAAGCGGATCAAACGGTATCTATTACCGAAAGATTTTAAAATCTCGCCTACCCTACTTGATGAAATAGTTGCCGGCTACGATATTGGTGACCCGCTTGCAGATGCACTAGCCGCTGATAACATTCGTTTTGCAAAGCCTTTGCAGCAGACTATTCTTGGTGACGATATATCTGGTGATCACTTAGTCCATCCCTCATTTAGTACATTAGCCGAGCAGTTCAGTACGCATCCTGACTGGTTCGACCCCAAACTTGCTCAGATTGGTGCCGTTGCTTACAGACGCTATCCGTTGATGCTCATTTGGCTACTGCGTAATGTGGCACTCATGGCAGGCTATAGTATTCCCGCCCTATCATTGCCACTGATTCAGACTGGCGCACTGATGCATGACGCACTGCCGCGACTCATGCGCACCTATGCCTATATCTTGGCCGTGTCTGAGCATCCGCAGTTAGATATGAGTACGCGTAATCATCATAACGCTATTGATCAAGTATTGGCCATCGGCTCTGAAGGCTGGCGACAGTCCATCAAAGTACGTCAAATCCATACTTTGGTACGTCAGAACTTACTCAAAGGTAAGGGCAATGCCGCGATAGGTGTGATAACAAATGCTGACCAGCATCATAATCCTGATGGCAGCTGGAACACCGATTATTGGGGCGTGCCCATCAATCAAACCGATATGATTGCCACACACTTACAGTTTTCTCTATTGATTATGCGCGGTCTACGACTGCTGGGCGCCCGTATCAGCACCGAGGAAGCAGAAGGTATCTTGCATTTATGGAATCTTGCCAGCTATTGGATGGGGGTTGATTTAGATCGCCTGCCAAAAGATGAAGCAGCCTGCTGGGAATGGCTGTATACCTACCTATCCATTCAGCAGCTTGATTTTAAGATGGGGCAGCCACTCGCAAAAGCCTTGCATGATTTACCACGTCAGCTCATGGGCGAGGACAATCGTCGTGGGCGGTTTGTGGAGATGGTCAACGCCAGTGTGACTCGTACCTTAGTCGGTGATGATATTGGTGATGGCTTAGATTTACCAAAATCAAAAATACGTTTTGGCGTATTGTCTTCAGTGCCTATTTTGTTTGCTCTAGATACCGCGCGAGGACATAACAAAAACATTGCCGATAAGTTAGAGGCGTTCCGTGCCAAACGTCAAGATAATATGAACTGGTGGCTCAAGAAAAACGACGATTACTATAAATAAAGCGGTCTATAAAACTCTAAACGACTTATCAAATATAGCAGCCGTACTTATATAGCAGCCATACTTATATAGTAGCATTTGGATAGTAGTACTTAGATAAGCAGCCCTATTTAAGTACACACTCGTGAAGGAATGCTGTTGATGCTATAAATCTAAATATTATATTATCGGTTGTTGTCCACACGGTAATACCACTCTAGCTGTCGATCAAATCCTGTCTCTAACAGATTGGCAATAACACGTCCTGTCAGTCCCCACACCGTCTCACCATCGACTTGCCAACTCGGCGTCAGTAAAGTCGCTACTTGATCTTGCATTTTATACTCTACCGCATACTCTACTGTCGGCTGAGTGACTAACGACTCAAAGTCCGCCCAGAAAATACGTGATATCTCTCCCACCTCGGGTACCAGTACCAAGCCTGGCGCAATAAGTGCAACGATAGGGCGTACACTCATACCGCTTTTGGACGTTTGGATAGGCAACTGTCCAAGCAGTTGGACTTTGTTGGGTGGTAGTGCTGTTTCTTCACAGGCTTCACGCAGTGCTGTGACGACATTGTTACCGTCGCCTCGATCATGTTTACCACCCACACAAGACACCTCACCCGCATGACTGTTCATATGGGCGGCGCGGCGTGTTAATAGCAGTTTTGGTTTACGCTCATGAGTGATCGCGACCAGTATTGAGGCGTCAGCAATCGGTGTCTGGTACAAGCTATCTAAAATGCGCGTGCTGTGCGAGGTGTTGTGCGCTTCATACATCGCTGGGCTGGTCAGCGTGTTTAGGGTCTCATGTTGCACACGCTCAGCCAATTTTCTGAGTGTGGGATGTCGTATAAAGCTCGGTACAGCGACTGATAGGTTATTGAAGTTTACAGTCTCTGGAGAAAGTAACATTATAATTGCCTTGTTTTTTATCGTAATTTCGCTTTATCAAAAGCGTTTTCGCTTGTTTAATTCTAGCTTATTGCTGACCATCATTAATCAAAAACATAATTAGTGACTATCGATACATCTGTTCCACAGTCCAAAAATAGCAGCTAAGAACATTTATACCAGACTACAGCATACTTATCAGTGAAATGATGCGTTACTGTTATCTTGATTCTGTATGCCAATAATATGTGCTATCTTAAGATCACAGCTGTTTCTTAAAATAATATCTTACAGCATCTCAAAATATGGGCCTTACAACCTACAAAATCACTATGCATCATAACTTTTCTAATAAGGTAGTCGATATGAGCTATTGTCTCCAATGCGGTCATAAAGCAGAACGAAAAATCCCACCTACAGACAATATGCCGCGCTTGGTGTGCCCTAATTGCCATTATATCCACTACGAAAACCCAAAAGTTATCTGCGGCTCACTAGTGGTACACGAAGATAAAGTACTGCTATGTAGGCGAGCGATCGAACCTCAATATGGCTTGTGGACCATACCTGCAGGGTTTATGGAAAATGGCGAAACCATGGCTGAGGGTGCAGCACGCGAGAGCTACGAAGAAGCTGATGCCACCGTGATACATCCGCATCTATACTGTGTTTACGACCTGCCAGATATTGGACAGATTTACTCGATTTATTTGGGAAATCTAAAAGACGGTACTTATGGTACTGGTTCAGAGAGCCTTGAATGTGCGCTATTTAGTGAAGAAGAGATTCCATGGGATACGCTTGCCTTTGAGGCCATTCGCCTTACCTTAAAAAACTATTTTTCTGATCGTAAGCAGTATAACGAGTTGTCAGAATTCCCGATCCATCAAGACAAAATCGGCAAAGATTTGAGTATCAAACGGTACTAAGCAAATACTACATACAAAAAAGCCAAGCATCATGCTTGGCTTTTTATATTTAACTTTTAATAAAGAACAAACCTAATTGTCTTAGCTCTTAATTCTACATACTTCAAAACCAAGACCTTTCACCGTCTCTTCTTTATCATAAGGGGCTAGCACTGCACGTACGTGTTTTTGACCCTGCAGATATTGCTTAGCAACACGCTGCAAATCATCAATAGTCACGGCCAAAATCGCAGCGCGCATTTTACGCTGCCAGTCAGCACCGCGATGATGTAAGTTGGCAAAGCATGCTTTGATTGCTTCCCCTGCAGGAGAGCCTGGCTTATCCATACCTGAGATAATCCCTAAGATTGCCTCTTCTAACTGCTCATCGGTTTGCGGTTCATTCAAGACCCACTCGATACTGGCCTCAAAGTGCTCAAAAGTCTCTGCACATTGTGGATCACGGTAACTAAAGAACTTAAACGCACATGCATTGGCGTCATAGCCTGCACCGCCGCCATACGCACCGCCACGCTCACGAATCGCACTGTGCAAGTAGCCGTTACGCAAATACGGCGCTAATACCATCAGAGCCGCAGTATCAGGATGATCAGCCGCTGGTACTGTATAGGCGCTAGCATTATGATAGACATTGGTTGGCACCAGCCACGCTAGATCTGCAACATCGAGCACATCGTTTTTAACATCATCGCCACTCTCTAATGCCTTGACTGCATTAGTCTCACCATTTAAAGCGGTATCTAGCTGCAGATTTGCAAACTCACTAGGAATATTTGCTTCAGTATCAGTTACTTTTGCAGCAGACATTGCTGCTTGGCTATCTGTCCAGCTATCGACGATCAAGCTGCTCAAACGTTCTGTTTGCTCGGCTTCACAGATAATAACGGCATGCTTAGGTAAGCTGATTAAGCGTTGATGTAAGTCCATCAAGCTGGTTGCCAACTGATCCCACTGTGCATCATCAGTACTCGCATGCGTCAAGAAGTCCTTGAGCGCATTTAGTGCTGGTAGACCACTACGTACATACTCTAGCTGCGCTTGACGACTCATACCGCGACTGGCAATTTGCATCGCATACGAGTGACCAGAGCCTGCTAGGTTTGACTGCCAGCTGGCTTGACGCTGCTGTAGAATCTCTTTGATGCGGTCATGCTCAGTAAAGATACTGTGCTCCATGACTTCTTTGAGCAAATCAATCGCTTCAGGTTTGCGATTGAGCGCACGTGTTGCAACCACAAAATAGCTACCGATGGACTGACTGTCATCAACATGGGTTCGTTGACTGATACGTGCTGTCACACCTGATGAGTGCGCGGCCTGCTTGGCTTGCATTTCATGGGCACTGAGCGAGTCAGTCCCTAGCTCAGATAGCAAACTTAGATAGATCGGCAGCAATGGATGATTGATGACATCATTCACTGGTAGCTCATCGGCGCTCGCGTTACCAATCGCCTCAGTCAACGGTACGATCACTTGGTAATAATACAGACCATTGGTGCCCGCTTCGTACTCAAATAAAGTACTGTCCTGCCCACTCAAGCGCACTTGTTTTTGTTTGCCTGCTTTGAAGCTAATATCCGCTGGTACGTCTTCTAGACCTACCTTTGGTAACAGGCTTAAATCATCGGGCGCGGCTTGGCGCGCAGCCAAATCTAGTGCTTGTTGCTTCAAGATAGCCTTGTCATCAGCAGTCAAATCCATCGCTATGGTATCAAGGCGAGTCTGTTCGGCTGCTGCTAAACGAGCGGTTTTTTCGCTGTCAGGGGTCATCGTTACGCGGACTCGATGCTGATTGTCTAGTAGATGTGTTTTGATCAAATTCGGTAGCCACTGCGGATCGACGACTTGCGCGCGTAGCCACTGTAGATGCTCGTCTACTTCCCATACATCGATAGGATTGCCATCATGGATAGCGGTGCTAAAGCCTTCTAGCATAAGGTTTAGACCATAAGGTACGCTATCACCACCAATATGACGCTGATCAATCTCAATCTGATGAAGGATGGTTTCGATCGTTTCATCATCGACTGGCGTGCTTGCTACTTCGGTCAGTAGATCGATGATACCTTGCTCTACCGCTTCGGCATGCTCAGGGTTAGAACCACGCAGACCGGTATAAAACACCATTTCGTAATGGCTGTCATCAAGTCCCAACAACGGACTTGGGGCTTTACCCAGTGGGTGACTGTCAAGATAAGCACGTAGTGGTGAGCCTGAATGCTCAATCAACACGCCTTCCAGCAGACGCAATGCCAAGCGCTGCTTTGGATCAGTAATCGATGGTAGCAACCAAGCGACCACGTGATGGGTCTGATCTGGACCTGCTTCGTCAGCAGTATAAGTATCGACCGCACTAATAGGCGCAGACAAACGCTGCTCTGGGCGCGATACGTGCTTTTTGCCCGCTTCGAACTGAGTCAGTGCGTCGTCATGTATTTTTGCTTGTGTCTCGGCAACAGGGATATTACCAAAGCTCATGATGACACTGTTTGACGGATGATAATGGCTCTGATGGAATTCGGTCAGCTCAGTGTGCGTCAAGTCAGGAATATCAGCAGGGTCGCCGCCTGAATTGTAGTGATACGTGGTCGTTGGAAATACATGATGCGCCACCGTATGATAGAGCTGATCAATCTCGCCGCTCATAGCACCTTTCATCTCGTTAAAGACAATGCCTTTAAACTGCGGTTTATCGTCTTCGTCCAGCTCTACACGTATGCCCTCTTGGGCAAAGTCGAGCGGATGAATGTTAGGAAAAAAGGACGCATCAAGGTATACAGACAGCAAATTAAAGTAGTCGTTTTTATTTTGCGTGGCATAGGGATAGGCTGTCCAATCTGCCGCGGTCATCGCATTCATAAACGTATTCAGCGAGCGTTTTATCATTGAGAAGAATGGATCACGTACTGGGAATTTCTTAGAACCACATAATGCGACGTGCTCTAAAATATGCGCCTCGCCTTTTGAATCCATTGGCTGAGTACGAAAGCCCACCAAAAACGCATTTTCGTCACTTGGATGCGCGAGATGATAATGCATCGCGCCTGTTTTTACATGCTGACTGATCAGCACATCCATCGATAGCGCCTCAATGTGGCGATGTTCGAGCAGCTCAAATGCTGGATGCAGCGTTAAATCCGCAGTAAATGGGGTATCAGTCATAGTTATCCTTATTGCTTACAATGCGTATAGGGCCCTGACTATCAGGGTAAATAAAATGGTAATAATTACCGATATATCAATTATAAAAAGTGACTAAAAAAGTATTGGCTTAGCGCTATTAGTGGGGCTGCGGCATCGATAAGTCAAGTCGACTATCACGCAATAATCTATGAGATCGAACTCAGCAACCCTCTACCTATTAAAACAGCCCTAGCAAAACACAAGGGCAACAATAATTATAGATAAACAATGGTTGAGTCGCTTAACAAAAATAGCCTGCACTGCTACTATAAAAGTGGCTATTAAAAAGTAACTGCCAAGAAATAACTACCAAAAAGTGACTATTAGAAAGTAAATACCAAAAGGAGTACCTTATGAGCTATCAACACATTTTACTGGTGACTGACTTATTATCTGATGCCGACAAGGTCGCTCTAAAAACCAAACGTATCCTTGCAGGCTCGCCTGAGGCTAGGTTATCTGTTCTGCATATTGTTGAAGATGATATGGTGCGTTTTGGTTACGAGCTGGTACCTTCATCTAGTCTTTCGGGCGATTTCGATGGCGAAAAATGGCAAGAAGCACGCGCTAAACTGGCACGCTTCCTTGAGTATAATGAGTTAGAAGCCGCCAACTCTGAAGTGACCGCTGCTATCTCTAACAGTAAAGGTATCGTTGACTATTGTAATAAAAAAGAGGTCGACTTACTTATTATCGGGCGTCATGAACGTCAAGGTATCGCAGCTTGGTTGGTGGGCGCGACCGCTGATAGTATATTGCCGAACATCTCTTGCGACAGTTTGGTTGTCAAACTGAGCGAACCCATAACGGAATAAGTCGTGTATAAAGCCTTTGATTTAATCAAGTATTAATGCGCGTGATCTCATGTTACTGAGAGCCTTAAAGATAGGCAAGCACCACTTAACAGCGCTCTATAGTAGTGCTATAGTAAATACTATCTGACATGAGGAAGACGCTATGAGTTACGAACATATACTACTGGTCACTGACTTACTCTCTGATGCGGATATCGTCGCGCAAAAAGCCAAGCGTATCGTTGAAAACCGCCCAGGATCTAAGCTATCGGTGCTACATATCGTAAAAGATACGATGGTTGGTTTCGGTTACGAGCTGGTACCCGCCTCCAGCCTATATGATGAGATTGATGATGAGCGTTGCCAAGAAGCACGCGCCAAACTGGCCCAGTTCTTAGAACGCAATCAGCTAAACGCAGCGACATCAGAAGTCACTACGGCTATCTCTAGTAGTGAAGGTATCGTCAGTTACTGCCACAAACACGATGTAGACCTATTGGTCATCGGTCGCCATAAGCGCACTGGTATCGCGGCATGGATCAGTGGCGCGACAGCAGATAATATCTTGCCTAACGTACCTTGCGATAGCTTTGTGGTGAGACTGGATAAGCCCGTCTCGGCATAGCGTTGAGCCACAACGCTCTGGTATGAGTGGCATATACAATGAAAAGCGCAGCGCCGAGATAGACGCTGCGCTTTTTTATGATTTACCTTCTCTTATTCATCTCTGCTGAATAATATCTATAAAGGTTTGCCAAATGGGACTTTGATGCCTTGCCTTATGCCAGACCAGCCACCACGTCCGTGACAAATCAATCCCAGCAACATCGACTTGTACTAGTTCACCTGACGCAAGTTCTGTCTCAATCACATGCTGTGATAGACAGCCAAGTCCAATATCTGCACTCACCATATGCTTGATGGCCTCTGACTGATGTATCGCCTTAACCACCTCGGCATTGGGTAGGTATTTTAGCAACTGCTCATCGATAATTTGCCGTGTGCCGGATCCTGCTTCACGTACCAATAACGGCAACTGTTCGAGCTGCTCAATAGTCAGACGGTAGCCATCCTCCTCTTGATGATATATAGCGATATCCTTTAGCCATTTGCTATCACGTTTGGCAAATATCATCAGCGTATCTGTTCGCCACTCGCGCAGCTCAATGGCTTTCATATCTATCGGTCGCGGCATCCCTTCTACTAGCGCAATGTCAATATTTAACTGCTCAACCTCACCCACGACCTCTTGTGTGTTGGCAATATATATATCGACATTGGCATCTGGTAGCGCCTCATAAAGCTTGCCAAGCAATGACGGCAGTACATAGTTACCGATTGTGGTACTCGCCCCAATATGAATCTGTCCTGCTTGGTACTGATGATAATGCTCAAGCGTGAGTGACTGCCCGAGAATGGCTTGTGCTTGTACATAAATAGGATGCGCATTGGGATGTTGATTGAGCCTGCGACCGACGCGCTCAAATAGTGGCATCTGTAACCTAGACTCAAGCTCTGTCAGCGCACTACTGACCGCTGATTGTGATAGATGCATCTCTTCACTGGCGCGGCTGGTACTCCCTGTCTGATAAATACTGACAAAAACCGCGAGCTGCTTGAGCGTAATCTTTGGTAATGTTTGCACAGATTTTTTCATAATATCGATAGCCTTGCGTCAGTTTTTGAATGCTCTTATAGGCTAAGTATATTTAGTGTGTAGCAGCAGCCTTTTATCAATACTTTTAAAATTCAACACTCTCAACATTCAATACTAAAAATACTGTAACCTAAAAAATCGATAGTTTATATCTTATTAATCTGTTTTTATTATAAATGTAGCGGGCATATACTGTCTACTCATAAGCTTATGCTTATCTTAATATCAGTAATAGGGTGCCGCGTCATGCATACACTACTTCAATCCATCAGCAGCTCAGCTCGTAACTACGTCCCGAGCCAACGTCACTTGGCGGGTTTGGCTGTGGTATTGATCGGTAGTTTGTTCTGCTTATGGTTGGATAGCAGTTTAGATGTGTGGTTGAACGGGCGCATTATCGGCTTGTCATCCTTAACGCTTGCGATATTGCTTGGTATGATATTGGGCAATACTATCTACCCCAAATTCACTGAACGTTTAAACGGCGGCGTATGCTTTGCAAAAGGTCAGATATTACGACTTGCGATCATGTTTTATGGGTTTAAGCTGACCATGACACAAGTAGCAAGCGTTGGTATGCCAGCGATTGCGACCGATGCTCTGGTACTGACGTCTACGTTTTTATTAACCTACTGGCTAGGTACTAGATGGCTAAAAGTCGATAAAGAAACGGTTATTCTGATTGGCTCAGGGGCAAGTATTTGCGGCGCCGCTGCCGTCATTGCAGCAGAGCCAGTAGTCAATGCCCAAGCGCATAAAGTCACTATCGCCGTGGCAACCGTCGTGGTTTTTGGCACTATCGCAATGCTACTCTACCCTTTTCTCTATCATCTGGGCTGGCTACAACCTTGGCTGAGCGCCCAGCAGTACGGGATGTACACTGGCTCTACTGTACACGAGGTGGCGCAAGTCGTGGTCGCTGGTAATGCCATCAATACCGAGATTGGCGATACCGCGGTCGTGACCAAGATGATACGCGTCATGATGCTCGCCCCATTCTTACTCGTGTTGTCTTTTGCACTAACCAAAAGTCGCACCGTAGATAACTCCACTATAGAAGATAAGAGAAATAAGAATGAGACAGCATCATTTGTAAGCCGCGTCAAACAAGTCAAGGTGCCATGGTTCGCGTTTATCTTTATTGGCATTGTGTTGATACATACATGGGTACCCATGTCTGAGAGTATCGTGCGCAGTATGGTGATGTTAGATGATGTACTACTGACAATGGCGATGTTTGCGCTAGGTCTGACCACTCATCTAAGCGCGATTAAGCAAGCTGGCGTCAAGCCTCTAGTCTTAGGCGCAGTTATGTTTGGTTGGTTGTTGCTAGGCGGTGGTCTGATTAATATCGGTATCAGCTTAATATAAGAAGTCGATTTTACATTTTAGCGGCTGATATCACTTTCTATATCATAGCCCAAAAACAACACCGCCAACTATTCATACAGTTGGCGGTGTTGTTATATCTATCATGTCGTTTGACATCAAACAGTAGACGAAAAAAAACGAACCCGAAGGTCCGCTTTTCTACATCTATTCATCTATCTGTCTATAAAGACAAATTAGATAGCAACGATGTTATGTGCTTGTGGGCCTTTTTGGCCTTGAGTTACAGTGAACTCAACTTCTTGGCCTTCAGCCAAAGTTTTGAAACCTGAACCAGTGATTTCGCTGTAATGAGCAAAAACGTCTGCGCCAGTTTCTGGAGCGATAAAACCGAAACCTTTAGCTTCGTTGAACCACTTAACTGTACCTTTTTGAACGTCTGACATAGTATAATCCTACTTTTAAATTTATTAATGGTCTAATGACCGGTAACGCTTGCAAATAGCTACTGAACGATAAATATTAAAACGAAGGATTATAACTAATACTACGAGGTAATGATTTGGTGCAGAACTGCTCTTAAGCTTGGGCGTATTATAAGGGGTACATCCTAGTATCGCAAGCCTTATCTCATCTTTCGTGTAACTGGCGCCATATTTGGTACAAATTGCAACAATTTTAGGCGTTTGGCAGACGGAATAAATATATCGCGACCCCGCTACAGACAGCGGCTACCAGCCATGCTATCCACATCATATCTGTAGGCAAGCGATAAAATAACATAGCGGTTGATGCTGCCATCATGACTGTTGCCAGACACTTAGCATATAGAGGAACGGCATGACTCTCCTCCCAATCACGGACGTATTTGCCGAAGTATTTGTGATTGATTAGCCAAAAATGAAAGCGCCGCGAGCTACGCGCCCAGCACCCTGCCGCCAGTAATATAAAAGGCGCAGTCGGCATGACGGGCAGTAATATCCCAATAATACCTAAAATAAAAAATATCCAGCCGAGCGTCACAAACGTCCAACGCATCATTGGGCTTTTGGATTGGTTGGTCTTAGGCCTATGATAAAACGCTTTTTTATTATGGGTCATATAAGTGATGTCGATGGACGGTGCGGTGAATGATTTTGGTAGCCATCAAAAGTATTTACATGGCTACTTGTATGAATAACCAAGCATGCAATATCACCAAAAATTGTACAAGCCCATTTATACAAGCTTTTTGCTATCGATCAGTATCGTTGGTTAGTGATTGGGTAAGTACCAATGGCAAATACTGCGCTCTTCTATTAACACGTCGATTGAAAGCGCTTATAAGATTAAAAGCGCTTATAAAAAGCCGTCACAAATGAGAACTGTTATAAAGGGCGGTTAACGAGCGTCAGTCATCACCTTTCATTGTCATTCCTGATACGCTTGCATCACCGCTTACAAGTCGTCTATGATGATGCAGTAGCCATCGATAATAGCCATTAGCAGTACTGATCAAAAATAATGCAGCACTACTCAATCTTGTCGGGGTGCTTTGCTTTTAACCTTGTAACGATTGTTAAAACCATCGCTGAGACACACCCGTGAACCTGAAGCAGTTAGCACTGACGTAGGAAACAAGCATGACAGACCCTAAGCAGTCTATGAATAAGAGAAACCTCTACCTGACGCGCTGATCTGATAGCGCCTTACATGTTGAGATTTTGCCTTTTTTGTTTTGCCTTTTTTGTTTTGCCTTTTTTGTTTTGTTTAAACAGCATCAGTCTGATTGTTTTCTATCATTAAAAAGGAAACAACCATGCAGTCAACCACCAAATTGACCCTTACCCTCGAATGGTTCTTAAACCCTGATCACCTGCCCTTTATCGCGGGTGTGACCACAGGTGCGTATGAGCAGGCAGGGCTAGATATCACCATCATTGAGCCTGATGACCACTATGATGGCTTTGCTGAATTGCAAAATCAAAGCATCGATCTGCATGTGAATGAGCCAATTCATCTGTTTGAGCATTACGCGCCTAATCTGCGTGCGCTTGGCTGTTTTTTTGAGACCGATGGCGGCATATTGATGCAGCAATCCAGCATGGATAAGCTCAAGAACAATCAGCCGATTCGCATTTGTACCCCGTCGGCTGAAGAAAAGACCAATCGTATTGGCTTTGAGATATTAGCCCGCTATGCCAAAAAAAACGGCTTTAGTATCAGCCGTGATAATGTGAGCTTTGTGCAAAAGGACTTTTATCATATAAAAAACCTACAAGAAGACCCGAGTCTCGATGGTGCATGGCTATGCTTTTATAACTTTGAGGGCGTTGAAGCGACCCATGAAGGGCTGGACTTTACATTTATCGATCAGCATCTGTCACCTTATCCGAATTTTTCGGCGTTAGAAATCCTCACGACGGATGAGATCTATAAAGCGAAAAAAGACGCGATAGATACTTTCATCCAAGTGACCAATCAAATGACAGAGCTGTGTAAAAATGATCCAGAGACTGCCCACCATATGTATTACAACTATAGTAAAACTGAGGCGGACGCGCTGATGGATGCGATTATTGATAATACACTGGGCAGATTGATCACGCCGATTACGCCTGATGCGAGTAAGTGGGAAGAGCTGCGTGAGATGCTGGCAGAGATTGATATCGTGACGTTAACTGATGAGCAGTATCAATCGCTGTGGACGCTGTAGGCATTTTAGAAGTTAAGATATTTTGAACCATAAAAAACCGCCATCGTGTTTGCTATGGCGGTTTTTTATTTAGCTGTAATCGAATAATGAGGTTAGCGCACTAATACTTTTATAGTGAATTGACGATACCTAGTTGCTTAGCTTCTTTTAGCCAACTTGGGAACTCTTCTAGCATATTTTCATACAAGGCTTCTTCGCTAATGTCATCCAAGTCATCAAGTTCAAAAAAGTCGCAATTATCAATCACGCGCCCTGTCATGTCGTCTAGTTTTTTTAGAATGCCATAACCACGACCACCCAAGCCCACAAACTGCCAAAATATCGGCAGTTTCGCCGCTTCCGTCATAACTCTTGTAATACCGCGATTGTCATTCACCCCGCCATCACTGATAAATAGCACGTAGATAGGCACATCTAAGCCGTCTTTTTGATAAAACTCCGTCACGGCTTTCATGACCTCTGCTTCGTTATTAACGCGTGGACCAAGTGCCCATTTGCGCCAGCCGCCATGAGCGTTGTCAATAAAACCATCATAGTTGCTCAGTCCAATCTCGCCCAAATACTGCGGATCTCGGGCAAACGCCCAACAATCTAGTGCTTGGTCATCATCAAAGTTCACTGCCAATGGCAATATGCGATTGACTACCTCTTGCACGCGGCCTTGTTTATATTGTCTGTTCATTGAGCCTGAGGCATCTAACACCAACGCTACTTTTGCGGTTAATTGCTGCAATTGGCGTTTCTCAAGCGATACCGTGGCTTTTTTGGCCAGATTAACCAGTTTTGGCGCTTTTTCTAGCATGACCTTCTCGAGCGACGGTTTTGCTTTAACTGGCGTGGCGTTTACGTCAGCTGCTGTCGAGCTGCCCTCTTCTACGTCACCACCGAAATGCTGCACGATGGCGGCAAGTCCACCATTAAAGCCTTGTGCGACGTTAGATACTCGCCACACGCCACTCTTACGATACAGCTGCATCAACATACTGGCTTGCTGCTGGGCAAAGTCTGCTGCTTGATACGCTGCCTGCGCCTTTTGCGATTGCTGCCAAATGCCAATCTCTAGCAATTGAATTTGATTGAGCGGCGTGTCGGCTGATAATACAAAAAACAAGCTGTCTATATTGGCAGCCAGTTTGGATAAATTCACTTCAAACTCGGCTTGGATGCCTTTATTTGCTGTTGGCTGCGACTCGTAATGGGTGAGCTTGATTTGCCCGCATGGTGAGGTTGGCTGATTATAAAACACCATGTAATCATCATTGATCAGTTTGCCTGCTGCGTCTAAGGCAAAGCAGCTGATGTCCATCTCTATCGGGCTTTGGCGGGTAAATTTGAGCGTGATGGGTGTGGTCTCGTCAATAGCAAGGTTGCTTAAAGGCGAGCGTTGTCCGACGGTGAGATGGTTCATGGTGTTCCTTAACGTTGAGTATGTCGTTTAACAGATACAACAATTTGCCAAATTAGTATGCCAAACCAAATGTAGAACAATAGACTAATAAACTCAAATCCACTCTTAGATCCAAGAAACCTACTAAAAGGTAGGAAGTTTTTTGCTATATCATTTAAGAATATCCAAATCCATTCCAATTTTTTCCAAATGAAATAATCAAAATTATCAAAATACCAGTCATGTAAATATAGTAATATCGTATACGAAATCAGGCTAATAATTAACCAAGTAATGGCTCTTATATAATTTCTACCGAACTCAGATATTAGATCATTCACGTTATATACTAACTTATCCCAGAAACCCCCTTCTTCCTTCAACTCATTTTTAAATGCTTTCATCTCTTGAACAAAAAACCTATTTGCTTCAAGAGTATTCCCTCTAGAATCGAATGAATACTTTATAATTCTAAATGTCTCTCGATTAGTATTGTGAGGATTGATATTTGACTTTAAGAAATTAGGTTGTTCTCTTAAGTCCACATTCTCGAAATCTAAACCATAGTAAAAATTTACTTTCTTGAAGTTTGAGGCGGTCATAAATGTCGCAAATCTAAATATCGTTGTCACGGGATAAGAGGCTATAACAATCTTATTCGCTTCACCAAATGCAGCTTTTTCAAAATCCGCAACATCATGAAACTTTACTCTTTCAAATCTTGCATAACTGAAATGACTTTCAGAAGCCTTAAAGACACCGTGCATTTCTGTGTTAGTACATACAAACTTCCCAACTTCCGTATTTAGTATTTCGAAATTAGATAGAAAATTTGTGTCATTAATCCAGAGAGAGCTTAGAGCAACTTTATTAAGTTTGACAACACCTTCAAATGTGCAATTGAAGATTTTCAGTTCTGTGTTGACAAATAACTTATCATTTAGTTCTAAAAAAGGTTCTGATTTGAACCCAACTCCACTTAAATCTATTAGATTACTAAACCTACAACCTGAAAACAAACTATCCTCAAAAATACTATTTATTTCAGTAGGGGATACTCTTACCTTATCCTTAAAATCACATTCAGAAAACAAGCAATTCGTATCATTGCTCAACATTCTAAATGGAGTTATATCAAACTGATTATAAAACATGCAACCTTGAAAGAAAAAACTTACATCTTCTAACTGCCAATCACCTATATATAAATGACAGTCAAGTAAGTGAATTCCACTAAAAAGCTTCAACAGTTTGAAATAATCAAAACTGTCTTTGCTCCTTCTATCAGGAAAAGAAATATTGTGTAGGACTATTAAATCGTTTGTATTTGTTCTTCGAATTAAGTTTCTATTTTCATCATTATCTAAATCTCCATCTCGGAATATTTGAGAAAAATTTATACCTAAGCCTCTCTTATATGGGCTAGATGAAGAATTAAATAAGCTTTGATTATTATGAGAATTTGAAGCTTGATTTGCAGCAAGGAAGTCTGCTATATAAATCCTCAATAAGTTGTAAAACTCAGATAAAACGCTTTTCCTACTATCATTTTGGTAGTTGCCTTTTACACAATGGAGAGCACATTCTTCATGAGGTGCAAATTTGTTGTTTGTACAACCTTCAAAGGTACATGTCATGCCTCAAAATTCTCTCGTTATTTACTGCTAATAAGTTAGTAAACCATTCTAATTTTGCTAGCCATCAGTTATATCATAAATTCAGAAAAATTAAGCAATAGTTTAGAATTAAAAAACGCCATCACAATCGTGACGGCGTTTTCTACTTATACAGATATCTACTTTCAACTACAACGCTTCCAACTGCTCCATCTGCGCCGTCATCGCAGTCAACTGCCCTTCTAGCTCAACCAGTTTTGCCTTCTCAGCATCGACCACTTCCGCAGGCGCTTTACTGACAAAGCCTTCATTGCTCAGCTTACGCGTGATACCGTCGGCCTGCTTTTGTAGCTTTTCATGCGCTTTGTCCAGACGTGCCAGCTCAGCCGTTGGATCGATCAGCCCTTTCATCGGTACGAGTACCCGTAGCTGACCGACCATGCTTGATGATGATAGTGGAATCTTTTGATCAGAGCCGTCACCACTATTTATAATCTCTAAACTCTCGACTTTGGCAAGCGCTTTGAACTGGTTTTTGATACGTGATAGACGCGCTTCTTCATCGGCAGAGACATTTTGTAGTAGCACTGGCAGACGTACCGCATTGCCCAGTTTCATCTCACCACGGATGTTACGGACGCTCGCGATGAGCTCCTGTAGCCACGCCATATCTGCCTCAGTCTGCTCGCTGATTTGGCTATCATCGGTTTGTGGATAGTCAGCGATCACGATGCTGTCGGTGTTTTTGCGACCCAGTAGCGGCGCGATGGTCTGCCAGATTTGCTCAGTCAGATACGGCATGATTGGATGGGTGAAGCGTAGCGCCGTCTCTAGCACGTGCAGTAGCACATAGCGAATTTGCGCTTTGCGCTCGTCAGACACCGAGTCATCATTTAGGCTGGCTTTGGCAAGCTCAACGTACCAATCACAGTACTCATTCCAGATGAACTCATAGATATCTTGGCTGACCATATCGAGACGATACTGAGCAAAATGCTGATGAATGTCTTTGACGCTTGAGTTCAGACGACTCATGATCCATTTTTCTGGTAATTCCCAAACGTCAGGGTTCGCCGCTTGGTCGATAGGCTTGGCATTGCTGTCACCATCGACACAGTTCATGAGTACGAAACGGCTGGCGTTCCAGATTTTATTACAGAAGTTACGATAGCCCTCGACACGCTTTAGATCAAAGTTGATATCGCGACCCGTACTGGCTAATGAGGTAAAGGTAAAGCGCAACGCATCGGTACCATAAGCTGGGATGCCTTCTGGGAACTCTTTACGCGTTTGCTTCTCAATCTTGGCCGCATCTTTTGGATTCATCATATTGCTGGTGCGTTTTTCGACCAGCGCTTCTAGCTCAATACCGTCGATGAGATCAATCGGATCTAAGACGTTACCTTTTGATTTTGACATTTTTTGACCATTACCATCACGTACCAGACCATGCACATAGACGGTCTTAAACGGTACTTGCGGCGTGCCATCTTCGTTTTTGACAAAATGCATGGTCAGCATAATCATGCGCGCTACCCAAAAAAAGATAATGTCAAAACCTGTCACCAGCACGCTGGTTGGGTGGAAAGTGTCCATCACGCGCGGATCGGCGTTGACGTCTGCCCAGTCAAGCGTACTGAACGTCCATAGACCCGAGCTGAACCACGTATCAAGCACGTCATTATCTTGTCGCAATACGACATCATCGCTCAGGTTGTATTTAGTGCGCACCTCGCTTTCGTCACGGGCGACATAGATCTCACCTGTCGCATCGTCATACCATGCAGGGATACGATGTCCCCACCACAGCTGACGGCTGATGCACCAGTCTTGTAGATCAGTCATCCACGCCATATACATGTTTTTGTACTGCGCAGGGACGAACTCAATGCTGCCGTCTTCTACCGCGTCAATCGCAGGCTTGGCAAGCTCTTTGACCGCGACATACCACTGATCGGTCAACCATGGCTCAACGATCGTACCGCCACGCTCAGCACGTGGGGCTTTTAGCGCATAGTCTTCTATATCTTCTAACCAGCCCTGATCCTTTGCTTGCTCAACGAGGAACTTACGAGCGGCAAAACGCTCAAGTCCTGCGTATTCGCTCGGTGTGGTCTCAAGCTCTGGCTCACGTGTCTGCAAGTCAGGATAGACTTCCATCGCTGGTAGAATATTAGCGCGCTCATCAAGGATGTTGATCAATGGCAAGCTATGGCGACGACCCAATTCATAATCGTTAAAATCATGCGCTGGAGTGATTTTGACACAGCCCGTACCGAAGTCGCTCTCGACATAATCATCAGCGACGATAGGCACAACGCGACCCGTAATTGGCAAGGTAATAGTTTTGCCAACTAAGTGCGCGTAACGCTCATCACTAGGATTGACGGCAACAGCGGTATCACCAAGGAGTGTTTCAGGACGCGTGGTTGCTACTACTAAATAGTTTTTACCATCTTGAGTCTTTAAGTCTTTATCTGTGAAATGATAGCGGAAATGCCACAGGCTGCCTTTTTCGTCGTGGTTTTCGACTTCTAGGTCAGACAGCGCAGTTTGGAATTTTGGATCCCAGTTCACCAAACGCTTACCACGGTAGATAAGACCATCGTCAAACAGACGCACAAACACTTCTTTTACCGCGTTAGACAGACCATCATCCATGGTAAAGCGCTCACGTGACCAGTCAACCGAGCTGCCCAAACGGCGAATTTGACTAGTGATATTACCGCCCGACTCTTCTTTCCATTCCCATACTTTATCGATGAAATCTGCACGGGTCATATCACGGCGTTTGATGCCTTGCGCTTCCAGACGACGCTCAACAACCATCTGGGTGGCGATACCGGCATGATCCGTACCTGGCTGCCATAGCGTATTGTCGCCATCCATACGGTGATAACGGGTCAGCGCATCCATGATGGCGTTGTTAAAACCATGACCCATGTGCAGCGAGCCTGTGACATTCGGCGGTGGCAGCGCGATAGAAAACGACTCGTCTTTGTCAAACGTCGGCTGAAAATAGCCGCTTTCTTCCCAGCCTTGATACATACCTGCTTCGACTTGTGCAGGATTATAGGCGTTTTCTAATTGGCTTAGCGCCGTTTGAATAGATTGCGTGAGGGTCTGGTTACTCATAATAGGGTGATCTTATTGTTGGTAATGAATGTGGTCAAACTGAGATGGCACAGAATGCTATAAAAACAGAGAAAGTTATTGATAGTGTGATTTTAACGCAGATAGGCAGATTTTGTTAGATGGTAAGACAATTTATAGGACGTGAACCGCATTTATTCCTCAATTAACAACCCCAGTCAGCCAAATACGCAACAGAATATCTTACCCTCATACGATAAAATATGAATGGTAGCTGTATTTGAGCATACTAAAATTTAAAACTACCAAGCCTGAAACGTACTAAAACACTATATAACCAACAGTGAGCTGACCGTGTCCCAAGATATCGAGCAACCCTCTAACTCTCAAAGCAACTTACCAAACGATGAGCCTCTACGCACAAGTACCACCCATCACGTACATCTAGATGACGATGCGCTGGATGATAATCACGAAAATAACAGTACGGAGCACAGCCATACGCTACAGCACAGCCACTCTCCAGAAGACAGTCACGCCAACCCTCATGTGGACAGCCATCATCCAGACGATCATATAAAAGCCACCGAAGAGCTGGATAATGATGACCTACCAGAAGAAATCAGCGACGAAGACAAAGAAACCATCAAAAAAGTCGCCAGTGATGACAACCTAAGTCAAGCGAAAAGCTATGCCAGTATCTTGGTAGAGCAAGTTATCCATGCCAAAGAAACCTTCAAGCGCTCACTTGGTTCGTTATTTACCAGTGCCTTTACCGCTGGACTCGAGATTGGTATCAGTTTTTTTGTGATTTTATCCGCATTTGCACTACTAAATGACGTATTGCCAAGTCGCTATGCGATGGTATTGTCGTCCCTGCTCTATCCGATTGGCTTTATTATCGTGGTGATCGGTCAGTCGTTACTATTTACTGAGCAGACATCCCTACTCAGTCTGCCTGTACTCAATAAAATCGAACCACTGCATAAATTGCTCAGGCTGTGGGGCATCGTTATTGCTGGTAATATCGTGGGCGGTTGTATATTTGCGGCCCTTATGATTGGTCTAGGTCTACACATGCACTTGTTTACAGATCATGCTATTGACGCTTATGCCGAGCATATTTTGGGGTTTGAGTGGTGGGTTATCTTTGGCAGTGCAGTGCTGGCAGGCTGGATGATGGGCGTCGCTGCATGGCTAGTGACTTCTGCCCGTGACACTCTGAGCCGTATCGTCTTGGTCACCCTCATCACTGGTAGTATTGGGTTCTTGGGATTGCACCATAGTATCGTGGGCAACATCGAGGTATTTTCAGCACTGCTATATGGCAATACCGTCAGCCTCTGGCACTATTTGGTATTTTTAGTCGTGGTACTGGTGGGCAATACGGTGGGCGGCGTGGTGTTCGTTGCCGTACTCAAAAACCGTACGTTCTTATTTGAAATCGAAAAGGTCAAAGAGCAAACTGCCGAGGCGAGAGCAAAAATGGACAGACGAAGATTCTAGATTCGAGATAAAAAGAGGTACTACACACAAAAGCCCGTAACGCACTTCCTTATACGAAGCGTGTTGCGGGCTTTTTTATTGCGCCATATATTACTACTTTTTTGCCAAGTACTGTCTCAACTGGCGTGACAAGACATTACTACGGTTATCTTAAACACCTTACATTCTACGTGCTGCCAATACACTGTTTTCTATCTCGGTTTTTTTGGCTTTATTGTGCTGAGCTGTGAATACTCTAACCATGATACCAGCTGTCAAGAACATAATTAGCGTGTAGATAGCTGGCGTCAACGACATCTTATAGTTAGCGAGCAGCGTCAATGCCATAAACATCGATAGCGTACTGTTTTGTAGACCGACTTCCATGGTGATTGATCTTCTCTGTTCAGGATTGAGACCAAACCATTTACTCGTATAATACCCAAGTGCCATCGTTGATACGTTCAATATGAGCGACACAGGACCAGTAGCAATTAAGGCCTCTACAATGATGTCTCGTTGCACATAGCTCAAGAAAAGCACCAAGAAGCTCAAAAAGATCACCCCAAAACGGGATACCATAACCTGTGCTCTATCAGCAAAGTTAGGCTTATAGTTTTTGATCAGCATCCCGATACTAACCGGCAGGATAGTCAGCGCAATCAGGCTAATCATGGTCTTGGCGACTGGCAGTTGGAACTCGCTGCCCGCTCCCATGAAATAGACGAGCGAAAAGCTAAGTACGATAGGAATGGTAAATACAGTAATGACGCTGGCAATAGCGGTCATCGTAACTGACAGGGCGACGTCGCCTTTGGCAAGATAAGTGAATAGGTTCGATGTGGTGCCACCAGGACACAGTACCAGCAACATAACCCCAACCGCATACTCAGGCTCTAATGACATAGACGCCGCTAAAGCAAAGCCAACTAATGGTAAAAATATAAGCTGATTGGTGAGACCTATACCGACGGCCTTGGGGTACTTGACGACTCGTTTAAAGTCATTGGTAACTAGGGACAGTCCCATTCCCATCATAATCAAAAAAATACTGATAGGAATAACTTTTGAATTTACAAACGTGACTAACTCCACACCTTCCATAACTACATCCTTGTAGATAGAGCCCTTACACGGGCAAGTTTATGACAACGTTGTGATGCTCAATCAGCCAATCCTGCTGATATCTGGGGTAACAGCCATCGATGTTGTCAGCTCTTTATATAATCTTGATTCACACAACTGTGTGCTTAGAACGACAATTTTTTGATGATACTCATCTTTTACGGTATTAATTCTTTATGGTACTGGTCTTTTACGGTATTGGTTTTTATAGTACGAGTACTTGTAGTACTGATTCTTGTAGTACTAATTTTTGGCAATAACGATTTTTAGTCCATACGAACCGAAATAATAACGGAACGGCAAAATTCAGTATATCGTTGTAAAAGTGTATGTATTTGATTTTTTTGACTACTCGTCAGTCAACTATCAGTTTATATGTCTGAGACTGAGGTAAAAACGATCTGGAATGATCTAGACGGGTATCACGTGAGGTGTAGCAGATGTAGGATAGGTATGGTCAGTACTGATTACCGCTGTACCATAGGCTATGGCTTCTACCATACTGCCCAATTGGTTGACATTGGTGACTTCTAAGCGCAAACCATAGATATGTGTGTAGCCTTTGGCTTTTGCTTGGGTGCGCATACGGACGATAGCCTCACGGCGCGCGCGATCTAACAATGTCTCGTAGGTGGTTAGGTTTTTGCCAAAGACACTCAGTATACGGGCGATAATCATTTTAAAATAATCTTGCGCGATGACAACACTACCCAGTACCAGCTCACCCTCACTACCAGTCGCCAGCAGAGGACGATAGAAGCGTTCACTTGAGACGGTAATATCAACTAATGCTTGCTCTGCTACTCTTAGCTGCGCTAAATGCTGACGCTCGTGACGCGAGCCAAAAAACCAACCAGCAGCGAATAGAAAGACAAACGGCCCATAATTGATAAGCACTTGCATCAGTGAGTCATTCATGGCACGTCTCTCATCATAAAAAGCACTACAGCTTTTAGCATTATATAATTAACCGAAATGAATTAATCAAACAAAATTAACCAAAGGGATTGAAACGCGGTAAATCATCGGGCGCGGTTGGGGTTTGAGGATTCATACGTTGAGCTGAGAGATGGTGGCTATCACTTGGCGGGTTTTGGAATTGTTGCTGCGGTACCGCTCTGACAGCCGTACCATAGACAAACAGCTCTGAGGCACCCTGTGCGATACTAGAAGTCGAAAAACGCAGTCCTACAATTGCATCAGCACCCAGCGCTTCTGCCTTGACTATCATACGATCTATCGCCTCTTGACGTGACTCTTCTAACAGCTCGGTATAAGCAGTCAACTCGCCACCGACGATGTTTTTTAGCCCAGCAAACAAGTCTTTACCGACGTGCTTTGAGCGTACGGTGCTGCCATATACTACATCTAGGCGCTCGGTGATTTGATAATTGGGCAGGTGTTCAAGATTGGAGAGTTGCACAGCCATAACAAGACCTTATCAGTGACTTATAACGTATCTAAGAAAATGACCAAAATACATGGAGCAGCTTTAATATAAGTAAAGAGACTATGCTATTGTGCTAGTGCGTGCCGCTATATGCCGCTAGTAGTACCACACAGTAGCATAGTCTCCTAGAGTAACGACTAGTCATTGGTATGGAACAATAAGAACAGCTCGGTCAAATTACCCTCGATGCTATTGGCCATTTGTACCATCTTATCTTCATCTTTACGCATTTCAGACAGCTCTGGATCTTCATCATCGATGCCGCTTAGTACGATCATTGGCAAGGTCAGTACAGCAACGTCTTCTGCTGTCTCTTCGTCTTCGAACCAATCGCTCGCCTCATCGCCATACATCGCATCGACAAAGCCAATCGACCAAGCCACGATATCCGACTCATCTGAAAAATCAACTGCTACCTCTTCGTCACCAGCATCTTCACCAAATGGTAACTCAATCGGCGTCTCGTTTTTTAGCTCAGCCATTATCGAGTCGCGCCAGCGTTTGATGCCATCGATGACATTGTCTGGAATCTCACTCACATGCCCTTCAAAAAGCGCATCCATCCAGTTAGGCAGTGGACGACCGATGACAGTCGCTGTCAAAAAGCCATGCGCCGCAACACTATCGAGCACGAACTGGCTCTCTTGGTTATCCAAATAATCTAGTAATTCATCAAAACTTAGTTGGTTACTCATGGTTTGGTAGTCCTTGAAAGATAGCTATCGTCAATCGCAGTGATCGATTGGTTAATGGCAAGATATTATGTTGTTTTAAAACAAAGGCTGCTTGAATAACCGTAACCAAGCAGCCTTTATAAAATAAGTATTATTGAATAGAGCAGATTGCGAGCCATTGTAAAAAATAACAAATAGCGAGCAATCGGTACAACTGAGTAGATAATTATCAATTATTAAAGCACTTTAGTCAGCTTAGACGATCAAAGCCTACAAATTAAAAGTCATCATCGTCCCAGTCATCGCCGTCTTCATCGAAATTATCTATATCATCTAGATCGTCTTTTAATTCTTTAGCCAAACGCTTTTCTTCTAGCAAATTATCGATCAGTCGACGCTTCTCAAGACTACTTAAGCGCGTACGTACGCTCGTCTCAGCTTCTTCAACCATCTTTGCATCATCATCGTCGACAAAATCATCATCAAAATCGTCGTCAATATCAGCGTCACTCATGACAAACTCCTATCATTTTTAGGCAAGGGTATTAAACATACATTAATATATATATGCCTTATAAAGTCTCTGTTGAATGTTGTCAATGCTTTTTCTTAATATGTCACATTTCGGGCTCAGTGCCAAGACCGTGATATAGGTAATATAGCGGACAATTGTAATATAAATAACGCCTCTACATAGACGATTCATCGTCGTCTTCAATCATCAGCACCGCATTACGAACGTCTGCCAATCGCTGAATCAGTGAGTCATTACCACCATCGAATATCGCACATTCTCGCTCATAAACAGTCGTTGGGCGCATGATGCTATGTACTTGTACATGATTGCTGATTTGTTTGAGACCTGCATTAGGTAATAGTATCAACAGCTGCTCTTTTTTGCCGATACTCTGTAGCAGATGTGTCATTGCTTCTGCTTGCGCCTCATCGCTGACACCTGCTTTTGCTGGTAGGGCAAAACGTGACAGCTCAATGTGCTTATCATGAATGATTTTGTTAAGCATCAAATACAATTTGGCGAGCATCACACCAGCCAGCGCCACTTTTGCATGGCTATTGTCTGCCTTTAATATCACGCTTGCGCCATCATCTTCAAAACGTGCCTCATTGGTCGCACTGACGCCCAGCAATAGTGGCTGTTTGAGTAGCTCGGTCACTGCCTGATTGAGCAGTTGCGTACACAGTGCCAGATAAGGTAGGCGCTGAGCTGGTGCTAAACGCTCCAGCATATTGAACTCATCATGAAAGACAATTTGGACTCGCACGCTATCAACGTTTCGTGTCGCAGACAGTTTGGCTGCATGACTGCTGGGCTGAGCGTCACTTATCGCTGCTGTGTCAACAACACTATCCTCAGTCGTAGTGGTCAAGCTGCTCGCTTCGTCATTGACGCCTTGATTTTGCTGTGTTCTGAGATATTCGTTGACTTCGTTATGTACATTGAACGTACGTGTGTTCGTTGTGTCTTCGGTCAGCGCTTGTTCGGGAGCGGCGCTAGATGCTTTACTATTAGTGTCTGTGCGGCGCTCAAGATCACGATTGTAGCCTCGCTGGTCGACCTGATTATATTGCTCGCGGTACAGCTCTTGAATACTGCGACTCAGTGCGCTGATTTGCTCTTTGGTAGGGCGTGCAAGATAACCATAAATTAACCATAACAATAAATGCAGTAGCATTGTGCCGATCACGAACGGCCATTGCATGGTAATGATTTCGCCCTTACTGACATCTTTTAGGGTCAGTGCGACGCTACCAATCACCGCGTCACCGTTGGTTGCGATTTGACGAATCGTATCCCCTTGTTGCATCGGCGCGTTACCTACCGGCACTAGAATCTCGTCGGTGTTGTCTTTGATAAGTATTCGCGTCACATCTTGCTCGCTGGTATAGCGATTAGCAATAACGCTAAGACTGACTCGGTCTTTGTTTTCTAAAGACAGTCTTGATTCATCAATCAGCTGGGCGACCATCTGCTCGCCTTTTAACGCACGACTTTTGCTCAGCTGTTGGTCGGTACTGATGACCAACAACAGCGTCTGCAAACAAAAACTAACCAGAAGAATAATGGCAAACAACCCTTGCCGCGGCGCTAAATACGTCATGATATGGTAAACTTTTTTGGAGAAAAGAAATTAAAAAACGAGGCTATTGCTCATTTTTTGGCTATTTTTTAGAAAATGTTGATGCGGGCATACTGATGCAAATTCACTGAGGTTTATCAGCACATAGGCTCTGATGTCTTTGGCTTAGCGTTACTACCTATTGCTCAGTTTGTCTTGTCTACTATATCACCATAACAAACCTTATAGCGTGAGTCGCTTTATAAATTTATCATAATAATAGCAATGCATTTCTATCGCGTCTTACATCATAAGATCTGTTTTTGAGCATCATTTCTGTTTTTAAACATCATTGTTACTTTGCGCGTCATCTATAGGCGCTGCTCAGGAAAACTGTTATTATTCCCAATCTTATATGAGCATACAAGGGACAAATGAGCCATGCCAAAAAATACCTCTTATTCGTTACCAAAAGACAGCAAAGCATGGCAGCAAGCCGTCGACTCTATTGCGACATTATTGCCTGATGATACCAATCTGCAAGATTTTGATGCGCTACAATCGCTACCTGTTTTTGCACTTATCGTCGTGCTACCGACTCAAGTATCAGCAATCGATATTCATCAATACATTCAGTCTTGGGTAGATGAACAGCCAAGCTGGCATTTGGTGACTGTCGCAGAAGATACTGATGCCAGTTTTGTCAATATCACAGTATCTGATACGGAGCCGACGGCGGCAGATGCACAGCGCCTCCCTTTTACCAATGCTCAAGTGTACCGCTATTTGCTAGTACCCGTGACTGATACCCTAATGCATCCTGGCAAAAAGACTGCCGCCGCCCACATCATCGATGATCAGCTAACCACTCGCCTGCGTCATGATTTGTCTGAACAATACAACACTGGTATTGCAGATAGTGCTGTCGACCTAAACGTTGTCGATTGTCATATTTTGTCTGTCGGTCATATGCTGCGCACCCATAAGCTTGCTTGCTTTGACATGGATTCGACTTTGATTGAACAAGAAGTCATCGTAGAACTGGCAAAAACGGCTGGTATTGGTGAAGAGGTCGAAGCCATCACTGAAGCTGCTATGCGCGGTGAGATTGATTTTGATGAATCATTTGCTCAGCGCGTGGCGTTGCTAAAAGGCACCTCTACTGATGTACTTGATAATATTTGTAGCCGCTTAACATTATCAGTCGGTGCACGTACCACCATCAGTGCGCTAAAAGCATTGGGCTATCATACGGTGCTGGTCTCAGGTGGTTTCACTTATTTTGCCCGCTATATCGCTGAGCAGCTAGGTATCGATGAAGTCCATGCTAATGCCTTGGATATTGAAGACAATGAAGTGACTGGTCATGTGCAGTTTCCTATTGTTAATGGTGCCAAAAAAGCTGCTATCGTCGAGCATACTGCTGAACGCTTGGGCATCGAGATGTCACAAGTGGTCTGTATCGGAGATGGTGCTAATGACCTGCCGATGATGGCGCTTGCTGATCTAGGGGTTGCCTATCATGCCAAGCCAATCGTGCAAGCACGTGCAGATGCTGCTGTTAATGTAACTGGGCTTGAGGGTACGCTTTATGCACTCGGCTATCCAGCGCTTGCGCCTACTGAGTAATCACTAAATACTCTAGATGATTTGATAAGCTGGATTGATGCCTTTTCATTGATCCAGCTTTTATGCGTTAGCGCATGCCTTCTGAAGTAGTTTTACTTCGAAGGTTTAACACCTTGGTAGCATTCACTGCTTATACTTGTTATTGCTTATTAGTCACTCATTATTAGATGACACCGACTCTCAAACCATACTTACTTTCACAGAATAAAGGACTGTTCATGACGGCACCACAATCTCCGCGGCCAAACCAGCCGTCAGCAGCGCAGCCATTAGATACCAGCACTGCCTCTGTACGCAACGATAGCCCAAAGCAGCTCTTTGGGATTTATATCAAAGGAATGGCTATGGGAGCGGCTGATATCGTACCGGGTGTTTCTGGCGGTACCATTGCACTGATTGCAGGTATCTATGAGCGCTTGATTAATGCACTTGGTAGCATTGGTCCCAATCTATGGCAGGTATTTCGCCAAGAAGGCGGCATTAAAGGTCTTGCCTCGGTTTGGCGTCATGTTGATGCAACATTTTTGTTGTGTCTGCTACTGGGTATTGTCACAAGTTTTGCTACGCTAGCTGGTATCATCAAGCATTTGCTGGACAACCAACCGCTCCTCATTTGGTCGTTCTTTTTTGGGTTGGTTGTCGCGACCGTATTTATTTTGTTGAGTGAAATCAAGCACTGGAACATAGCCCGTATGGCATTGTTTGCTATTGGATTGATCACTGCTGTGGTCATTAGTAGCCTGCCACTACTCGCAGCCACACCCAGTCTGCCCTATTTGTTTTTTGCAGGGGCAATCGCTATTTGTGCCATGATCCTACCAGGTATATCAGGGTCTTTTATTTTACTACTGTTAGGCGCTTACGATGCGGTACTAGAAGCAGTCGACACGATGAATCTAAGCGTCATCCTAACTGTCGTCGCAGGTATGGCGACTGGATTGTTGTTATTTACTCGTGCACTAAAATGGTTATTGTCCCGCTATTATCAAGCAACACTGGCACTGCTAACAGGGTTTATCGCAGGCTCTCTAGTAAAAGTCTGGCCGTGGAAGGTAGATGCTTTGGGTGCGCTTAATAGCGAGGCAATCAATAACGTCATGCCATGGCAATACCCCACTGGGCCACATTGGGTCACTACAATTGGGCTTATGCTGATCGGCGCTGTTTTGGTGTCCTTACTATCATGGTGGGGCAATCGTACCAATCGAGTCTAAGCGTTTGGCAAACTGTCAATTCTAAAACTGACCACCATATTAGCGAATTTGCTAGCTAACCAATGCCTTCAAGCAAACGAAACCACTTCCGTATCACTCAAAATAAGCGCCAATCCTCAAGGCGCTTAGCCTAAAATTTAGCCATCAAATATCGTAAAAACAAACCAAAAAATCAAACGTCAACGGTTGTCGCAAAGTCGCCTATACCCTCTTTAGCTTTGTTCCACAACCTTTCATAATAGCTTCATTGGAGTTCACCTTATGAATAGCGAGATGAATGATGGTAATGACGGTTTTTTCTTTTATTGGTGTAGAGGCATGGAGTAGCACAGCTTGGCTGGGCTATAGCTTGCTGGCAGGGATGATTGTGGCACTCGCCTTATCATCACAGCGTTGGCTTTTGTGGTATCTGTTTGGTGGGATGGCTTATTGGCTGAGTGTTGAGGTTATCCAGAATATCTTGGCAGGTCGCTCAATGTTATCTGCACTGTCAGAGTGGCACAGCTATGTCATTGCTATGGGTATCAGCTGGTTGCCTTTGGCAGGTTGGGTGTTGTATCGAGCTTTGCGTTACGACGATGTGAGCCAGTCAGTAAGTCAGCAGCGCGAGCTGGAAGCGGCACGTTATGTTGAGCATACACCTGTTTACGATGATGATTACCATCCGCGCTTTCACTAATCCTATCTTTTATATGTCACTGTCTGGTTCATAATACTGACATCGAATGTTACAAGATGCTTAACGCACTCTACTTAACTCCTAAAGAGTTCAAAGCAGCTGATAGTTTATAATCTAATTATATATTTATCATAAAAACTGGTATAAAGTACGCTTTATTTTTATGCCTCATCCTTTAGGAGTTCCACTATGTTTACTATTCCTGTATTAGATATCAAATCTGACCCATTAGATGCATTGCTCGCAATCGTTGGCTACCGTCTATCTATGTTAGCTGATAGCGACAACGAAGATGTCAAAGCATTGTTTGCTGATCGCAACGTCACCATTGAGTTTGCCAGTACCGAATCTGATATTGCACGCGCTTTTCACTTTGATAACGGACAGTTTAGTCAACAAAGTGGACATGCAAAAGACGCAGATCTTACCATCACTTTTAAAGACTCTATGACTGGTGTAAAGCTATTGACCAAAGGCAGCTTACCTGCGTTTATGACAGCTGTTCAAGAAGGCAACCTAAGCATCGAAGGTGACTACAGCCTAATGATGTGGTTCAATAAACTGGCTAAACATATCGTGCCAGCCGTACCAGAAGAGTGCAAACCATACCTCCAAAAAGCCAAACCTTATGCTTATAAAGCACAGCAGCTTGCTGGGCACTGGGTTGGGGTTGCTAAGCACAAATTGGGTAAATAAATAATTGCAAGTTAGGTCAAATAAATCAGAGATTTAGTA
The DNA here is from genome assembly GCF_033790785.1 of Psychrobacter sp. PP-21. Taxonomy (NCBI): domain Bacteria; kingdom Pseudomonadati; phylum Pseudomonadota; class Gammaproteobacteria; order Moraxellales; family Moraxellaceae; genus Psychrobacter; species Psychrobacter sp. PP-21. The sequence goes on from NZ_JAMYEB010000004.1 coordinate 100,194, forward strand.
TTGAGCTGGTTATATAAACGGCTAATGTATTAGATCATAGTAAGTAGTAAAAAGTTTGTCATGCAGTTGAGCAGAATATAAATCCTTACTATTTATGTGCGCTACTGTGACATTTATACATACTCTCTAGCAGGATTCTGATTTTCCAAAAAGGTTGCGGTATACTATACTGCAACCTTTTTTGTTACCTTATAAATGACAACAGATAACAATATTGATTTTCCCTAATGCCACCTAATATTTATAAAAGGACTTACCTTATGGCAGGATTGCTTATCATCTCAGAACCAAACGCCGATAGCCTAATTGACGACAGCCTAATCAATGATAGTACTTCGACCATATATAGCCGTGACGATATCGCTCAGTTGTTTGATCTTCCATTAATGGATTTGCTGCTACAAGCGCAAACCATTCATAGAGAGCACTTTAAAGCTAACGAAGTACAAATCAGTACGCTACTGTCTATTAAGACGGGTAACTGTCCTGAAGATTGTGGCTATTGCTCGCAATCAGGTCATCACCGCGATACAACTAAGCTACAAGCAGAAAAACGCATAGAAGTGGACAAGGTCATCGCCGCAGCCAAACGTGCTAAAGCAGCTGGCTCCTCACGTTTCTGTATGGGTGCGGCTTGGAAGCATCCAAGTGCCAAAGATATGCCTTATGTGGTAGAGCTCGTTAAGGAAGTCAAAGCATTGGGGCTTGAGACCTGTATGACGCTAGGTATGCTCGATACCAATCAAGCAACACAGCTCGCCGATGCAGGACTGGACTATTACAATCATAACTTAGATACTTCGCGTAGCTATTATGAGCAAGTGGTCAGCACACGCAGCTATGACGAGCGCTTGGATACAATAGAAAACGTGCGCAACTCTGGCATCAATGTCTGTAGTGGCAATATCGTTGGAATGGGCGAGAGCCGTGATGACCGCATTGATTGGGTTCACGAGCTACTCAAGATGCCAAAGGCCCCTGAATCTATTCCTGTGAACTTGTTGGTTCCTATTGCTGGGACACCAATTGGTGATAAGGTATTGGCGGAGGGTCAATTGTCAGTACTTGAGTGGATTCGTACCATTGCTGTAGCGCGTATTTGCTGTCCAACCAGTTACGTGCGTTTGTCTGCTGGTCGTGAGAGTTTATCGGACTCTGAGCAAGCCTTAGCCTTTATGGCAGGTGCCAACTCTTTCTTTTATGGCGACAAGTTGTTGACGACCGGAAACGCAAGTCAATCAGGCGACGACAGGCTCATGCGTGAGCTTGGTCTAACCAAGCAGTTTGCTGCCCCAAGAGCACCTAAAGTGTTACCTGTAATGGATGCAATGAACGGTCATCAAACCCAAGTTGTGTTAGCAGAGTAAGCCCACGCTAAAAAATACAAGTTAAGCAAGAGAAACTATAATGGCAGATTATTTTAATTGGATCAAAGCGGCACATATTATTTCGATGGTCTGCTGGTTTGCGGCGATTTTCTACTTGCCGCGCCTGTTTGTTTATCATGCGATGAGTGATGACACCATTAGCCAAGAGCGCTTTTCTATTATGGAGCGCAAGCTATATCGCGGTATTATGACACCATCGATGATCGCGACGTGGGTATTCGGTCTATGGATGTTAGGGCTGGGCTGGGATGTCTACAAAACCCAAGGCTGGTTACATGTCAAATTGCTGTTGGTCGTACTACTCTCAGGTTATCATGGCGCTTGTGGGTTTTATCGCAAAAAGCTGATTGATAATCCACATTATAAAACGCATAAATTCTGGCGCTGGTTCAATGAAGTGCCTGTCTTTGCCTTAGTGATTATCGTCATTCTAGTCGTGGTAAAACCGTTCTAAACGCCAGTCAAAACATGCTTTCTAGTCGCAATCATTACAACTAATGAGCTACTACTGATCGACTACGACGAAAAAGCGTCCCTCACTGGTTAAAGTGAGGGACGCTTTTTTGTCAATTCACTATAACAAACTAAAAATATTGGATAGCGTTCATGGTGTTTTTCAGCTTTGCTACTAAAACCCGAGTTCATACATTGCTCTTAAATACTGAGCTTGAACATTGCTCTTAGACACTAGGACGCATGATCTGATACACATTGCTCAAGTCATAGACACGGTAGCGCGCAGGCTCACGGCGGTTTTCGCCAGCGTAGCTGAGTATCAATGCTTGCTTCGCCCGCTCATCGACCCAGCCAACGAAAAGCCCGCTATGCTCGACACCATTGTAGCCATGATTGATATAGTAGAGCCAGTCACCCGCCTCAATGTCACTACTACTGGCATAAGGGCCTTGCGCATACGTCCCTTTATGGATAGTGTTGCGGGTCACCCCTGCCCGATTAAATACCGCATTCAGATAATCCCAGCAGCCCCCTTTGATAATCGTCCGCTCGTTAAGTGCCATTTTGCGAGCCGTACTCACCACCTCACGCGCAGCCATACTGCTTTGCATTTCAGCACTACTTAGTAGCGGCAAATACTCGCTGTCGACGTTGTCATAGTTGCCTGATAAAAACGCGGGCAATACTTGAGGCGCCTGACGCTGCATCTCAGGGTACTGATAAGTAGAACTCGTAGAGTAGTTATTGTTGTATGTGGGCAAGACTTCGGTAGAGCGTCGAGGTAAGCTTGCACGTTGAATGGTAGAGTGTGTACTTACTTTGACAGCAGGGACTACTCGATAAGAGGATATATAGCGTGCATGGGTATCAGACTGAACTGACTTTTGAGCAATAAGTGCACTCATACTGTCTGCGTGGGCTTGTCCGGTGATACTACAGGTAAATAATAATAAACTGCACGACGCTGCGACTGACGGTATAGACAAACACGACATGACTAACTCCTGGTCAAGAAAGTATCAATGACAGTATAAGTAATAGTAGGATTAATGTTTATACGCTTACTTATAAACCATTTAGACAGGCGTCTGCAAGCACTATTCGCTTTAGATGGGCGATAGACGGTACAGATATAATGATGGATGGCACTATTGGAGAGGCGCGCAGAGTAGAATTTAAAATGACACTTGGGTTAGGAATTTAGATGATACGAAGATAATAGCTGTGATTTCGCACCGTATGAGAGTGAGCGATCATATCAGTTACTTTTCATTTTGATATTTACGTGACGTTTGGTCAGCGCCTGCCCTTCTAATATAGATTTCGTTGCTTTTACTTCTTGGATACTTTCAAAACCTGTAATATGGTATTTACGGACGTCGCTATCATCAACAATCTGTAGGGTGTCACCATTTATCACGATTTTGTCATTGTCAGTGAGATGGATATGCTCACGCTTGCCTAGATTGTCGTGAACCAACTCACCAGCGCGCACCCACAATGTGCCACTGCTGATCACACCGCTCATGGCTTTCTTATGCTGTTGGCGTTTTTTGTTAAATACAAAGCTACCGATGATAAGTAGTGCCAGCGCACCAATCGCCAATCGTTCAGACAGTAGACTCATTGCCATAGCCACCGCGACCGCGCCTATCAGTAGCGCAGACCCAAACCAGAACATACCATTGTCAGCAGTACTTGGCTGACCCTGTAAGGTGATTTTGGCGCCATCGTCAGTCAGCTTAAGCATGCATTTTTACCTATTAATAGACACAGGAGATATTTTTTAATAAAAAACTGCCTATCAGAAGCTAACAGGCAGTAATTAAAACCAGAGATAAAGACAGCGTACTATATGATAACTGGACTACCAGCCAAGCGCTGTCTGTTGCATCTTAATCAATTCAGCGATGCCTTTTTCTGCCATTGATAGCATAGCGTCTGCTTGCGCACGAGTGAACGGCTTTTCTTCAGCAGTTCCTTGTAGCTCAATAAACTCGCCTTTTTGAGTCATAACCACGTTCAAATCAGTGTCACAACTAGAGTCTTCTTCGTAGTTCAAATCCAGATAAGCTTCGCCGTCTTTCATACCGACAGAAACCGCAGCGACCAATCCGATGAGTGGATCTGCTTTAAGTTTTTTGCTCTTTTGGATGGTTTCTAACGCATCAATCAGTGCAATTGCCGCACCAGTGATACTGGCTGTACGAGTACCACCATCTGCCTGTAATACATCACAATCAAGATAAATGGTGTTTTCACCAAGCTTACTCAAATCAATCATGGCACGTAAGCTACGACCGATCAAACGCTGAATCTCTTGGGTACGACCTGATTGCTTACCACGAGCCGCTTCACGCTGATTACGGGTATTGGTTGCACGTGGCAGCATGCCGTATTCAGCCGTAATCCAGCCTTTGCCTTTACCTTTGAGCCAGCGCGGCACGCCAGATTCGACACTAGCCGTACAGAGTACTTTGGTATCGCCAAAACTGACCAGTACGGACCCTTCAGCATGCTTAGTATAGTGGCGCTCAAAGCTGATAGAGCGAAGTTGGTCAAGTTCACGATTCTCAATACGCATAAAAATTCCTAGTACGATGTTGTAAAAGCAGTGTCATAAAAACGCACTATATAATAGCTAATAAACCAATTAATAGGTGCGTGGCTGACTAAAATCTTAAGATATCCTAACGTGGCAGCTGCGCAATAGCAAGATTTGCACCGGCTATTGCTCCATTCATTAGGGGATAATCGACGTTGAGAGCTATTCTAAGCCTTCCATCTTACGCAATTCTTTACGTAGGATTTTGCCAACGTTCGACTTTGGTAATTCATCAACGAACTGTATGTGACGTGGACGCTTGTAACCAGTCAGCTGTTTTTTGCCGTAATCGAGCAGCTCTTTTTCGGTGACCTCGCCTTTTTTGACCACGAACAGCTTTGGCTCTTCGCCGCGTTCATCATTTGGCACACCGATAGCACCGCACTCGACCACAGCTGGGTGCTCGCTCATGGCTTCTTCGATCTCATTTGGATAGACATTGAAGCCAGATACCAAAATCATGTCTTTTTTGCGATCGACGATTTTGATAAAACCTTTTTCGTCCATGATACCGATGTCACCTGTCTTTAAGTAGCCACTAACGGTGAAGGATTCGGCTGTCTCTTGCGGACGGTTCTGATAGCCAATCATGACCTGTGGACCTTTGACACAGATCTCACCGCGATCCCCCATAGCCACTACATTTTCTTCTTCATCGATTAGCACAACATCAGTACTAGGCGCAGGGATACCGATCTTTCCTGTGAACTCTGCAATAGTCATCGGGTTAAAAGCGACGACTGGTGAAGTCTCAGACAAACCATAGCCTTCAACAATCGGCAAGCCCGTGATTTTGTGCCACTCTTTGGCGACGCTTGGCAATACAGACATACCGCCGCCGATAGAGGCTTTTAGATTAGAGAAATCTAAGTCGGCAAAACTCTCTTTATGTACCAGACCATTAAATAATGTATTAACAGCAGGAATAAAAGACGGCTTGTATTTCCCCATCTCTTTGATAAGACCATCAAGATCGCGCGGGTTAGGAATGAGCAGACCAGCATAACCTTGGTACATGCTGCATATGCCGCACACCATAAAGGAGAATACATGGTATAGCGGTAGCGCCGTCAAGATCACATCTCTGCCATCCACATCATCATCAAATGCGCTATTCATCAATGCGCTGACCTGTAGCATATTGGCGACTAGGTTGCCATGTGACAACATCGCACCTTTAGCCACACCTGTCGTACCACCGGTATACTGTAGCAACGCCACATCATCCAAGTTCAATTCAGGACGCTCATACTTACTGGCAGATACCGCACCTAATGCGTGCTTAAAACTTACGCTATTTGGGATACTATAAGGAGGAATCATTTTTTTGATATGGCGAGCGACAAGATTGACCACGGTTCCTTTTACTGTGCCCAGCATGTCACCAACTTTGCAGACGACGACATGCTCAACCTGACCTTTGTCTTCTGCATCTTGATAGGTTTTTGCAAAATTTTCAACGATAAACAATGCTTTGGCACCGCTGTCATGCAACTGATGCGACAGCTCGCGGCTGGTGTATAACGGGTTTACATTGACCAGTATCATACCAGCGCGAATGACGCCCAAAGCCACGACTGGATATTGCAAGATGTTGGGCATCATGACCCCAACTTTATCGCCCTTGACCAGACCTAACGACTGCAAGTAACTGGCAATCTGGCGACTATATAGATCTAACTGCTTAAAACTAATAGACGCGCCCATGCAGATATAGGCTGTTTTTTGCCCATAACGGCTAAAGTTGCGCTCGAATACATCAAGTAAAGAGGTATTATCCTCTGGCATATCGATGGTCGCATCGATGCTATAGCGCTCATACGCGCTCAGCCATGGACTGTCACTGGCGATGGTAGGCATAGTAGGAAATGCATTGTCCTGATAAGTATATTCAGATGCACTGCCTGTGCCATTGGTTTCAGCGTTATTGTCTGTCGTCTCTTTATTGATGTTATCCGTCATAATTTTCCCTAAATGTTACCGTTGAAGACATAGAATATTCTATATAAAAACACCATTTTTTATAATTGATTTATGATAATACGCTCGTAGATAAACAGTAGTTTGTCGCAAGCTATTTACCGTTCACAAGCGGCATCATGCGTAAGCTTTGTAGACCGAAAAACATCACTTAGCGCATAATAAATGATATTAAGCCTCGGTAGGGCAAAGTCATAATGATCATAGTCGTTTTGCAAGTCATACTAAGTAAAATCAATACTCTGTTGTAAATAAATACAAAAATATATCGGTGGGCACTATAGCAGTTTTGCCACGAATTCTCTATCTATACCGCTTGAGCATGAGTGTTCACAAAGATTACGAATACAAAAAATGATAAGGCAGCATAGAGCAACCTTATCATTTTGATTATAACGGCATTGATCATTCTAGTATTTTATAAGTAAACGTTACTAATAACTATATTCATAAAATAGTTGTCTGACACTGAGCATCGAGAGCTTAACCGTTGTTCTTCTCTTCGAGCGCACGTAGGTCTTTACGTAGGATTTTACCGACGTTAGATTTTGGTAGCTCATCGATAAACTCAACATGGCGAGGACGTTTGTAGCCAGTTAGGTTTTCTTTACCGTAAGCGATGACTTCATCAGCTGTTAGGCTATCGTCACTACGTACCACATAAATCTTTGGCACCTCACCACTCTTCTCATCATCAATACCGATAACACCACACTCCAAAATCTTTGGATGTATCGACATTGCATCTTCTACTTCGTTTGGATAGACGTTAAAGCCAGACACCAAAATCATGTCTTTTTTGCGATCGACAATCTTGAAGTAGCCTTCCTCATCCATAACCCCAATATCACCAGTACGGAAGAAACCATCCGAGGTCATAACCTCAGCAGTCGCATCTTCGCGTTTCCAGTAGCCTTTCATTACCTGAGGACCACGGATACTAATCTCACCGCGCTCACCTAGAGCAACTTCATTGCCTTCTTCATCCAAGATTGCCATATCAGTGGCAGGCATCGGCAGACCAATATTACCTGAAAACTCGCCTGTACCATGTGGGTTTGCTGACGCCACTGGCGAAGTCTCTGACAGACCATAACCCTGAACGATGACGTTACCCGTTACTTGTTCCCATTTGGTCGCAGTGTCTTTTAGTACTGCCATACCACCGCCCATAGACATCTCAAGCTTACTATGGTTTAACGACTGAAACTCTTCGTTGTTAGCAAGCGCGGTAAACAATGTATTTACTGCTGGGAAAAACGCTGGCGGATAATCTTTGTATGCTTTGATCAAGCTTGGTAGATCACGCGGGTTTGGTACGAGTAGACCAATACAACCACGATATAAGCCATACATACCACAAACGGTAAACGAGAAAATATGATATAGCGGTAGAGCAGTCATAATAACCGGCTGCTCGTTACCCTTCTCAAACTTCTCAAAAGCATCACCTAGATACGTATCGCTCTGAATCAGGTTGGCCACCAAGTTACCATGCGTTAGCATCGCGCCTTTGGCGACACCAGTAGTACCACCGGTATACTGCAGTACAGCGACATCATCGAGACCGATGTTATTGGGACGCTTATAGTTTGCAGCAGAAAAGCGGTTCATTGCTTTTTTAAACTTAACACTGCCTTTGATATGATAGTCAGGTACCATTTTTTTGACATGACGTACAACAGCATTAACAATAAATCCTTTGAGCGGACTCATCATATCGCCCATTGAAGCCACAACAACATGGTCAACCAAGTCCTGACCGATGTCTTCATAAGTTTTGGCAAAGTTCTCAAGTAAGATTAGAGCTTTGGTATCTGAATCTGTTAACTGATGCGATAGCTCTTTAGTCGTGTAGAGTGGATTGACATTGACCAATGTCATGCCAGCACGCAGCACGCCCAGTACAGCAACAGGCAGCTGTAAAATGTTGGGCATCATCACCGCAACTTTATCGCCTTTTTGCAATCCTAGTGACTGTAGATAGGCGGCGACTTGTTTACTATAGAGATCCAACTCTTCGTAAGACAGCTTTACATCCATACAGACAAATGCTGTTTTTCCAGCATGGTTGATGAAATTTTGCTCAATGATATCGATGAGAGACGTATTGGCTGGTGGCATATCGATATCATACTGAATGCCTAGCTTTTCATACGTTTTTACCCATACTTTGTCGTCACGACGAGTCATGTTACCTTGATTTTCCATAATCTGTTCTCTCCTATTAATAAACATTACCGTCCACTCATGCAAATCGCAATATGATACCTATGCGAAAAATCAGAGCACAAGCTTGCCATCATAATGGTCAGCGAGGCTAAGATATAATCATACGATGATAAGCGGACAATATAGTGGTAAGTAGCCCTTTGTTCATTAACATACACACTTTGTACAGACTACTCAATATAAAAGATTGCTACACGAGTTCTCAAACTGGCTTGACTGCTACTATTGACATAAATATCAAATACTTACATAGTTATCAGCCAATCGCATCCCCCAAATTGAGCATAGTGTGTTTTTTACTTTTAGTAATACTTTTGGCATGGTACAGGCCTGTTATCGAGTACTCTCAAGCGCACCGGCCAGCTCAGTCAATGTTATAAAGTTGCGACGAATACCATCTTTGTCGCTACTTGCTCTAGCGTCGATGGTGTTCTGCACGAGCTTGGCACTATCGTCATATTGCCAATTGTTTATATAATCGCTCTGGTTTAAACGCTGACCAAACCCTGCCACGGCTATCGCAAATTGGGTGTCTATATTGGCTTTGGTAAGTACCTGAGCGGTGTTCGAAATCGGTTGGTTGATCAGTTTTGAGCGGCTGCCTGTAGGATCCTTATAACGTATCTTTAGATAACCAAGCTCATTTGTTCTTTGACCTTTATTGATACTGGAACCCATCTCTTTATCACTACTCGTACCATAACGCCTATCACTATATAAGCCTTTTTGTCCTGTTGGTGTCACTTCAAAAAGCGCAATGACCGCTTTGCCAGCACCCAGCTCACCTGCATCGACTTTGTCATTGTTAAAGTCTTGCTCATCAAGCACACGATTTTCATAACCAATCAAGCGCCACTCACTCACCACATTAGGGTTGAACTCTACTTGTACTTTGACGTCTTTGGCAACGGTGTTGAATGTCGCTGCTAGCTCATCACCAAAGACCTTTTTGGCCTCTGTTAAACTATCGATATAGCTATAATTACCATTGCCGTTATCTGCCATTTGCTCCATCATATAGTCGTTTAGATTACCGCGACCAAAGCCGACAGTAGATAACGAGATACCACGGTCACGATTGGCTTTGACCACATCTAGCATGTCATCGACATCACTAATACCGACATTAAAATCGCCATCGGTCAGCATGACAATACGGTTGATACCGTTCTTTTTCATTGCTTGTTCAGCTTGTCTATAAGCCAGCTTTAGAGCGTCTTCGCCGTTGGTTGACCCTGCCGCATTTAAGCTATCAATTGCAGCAAGTATTTTTGCTTTTTGGTCACCCGTAGTCGCTGATAATGTCACATTAGTACTGCCTGAATACGTCACAATGCTGATGCTGTCTTGAGCACGCATTTGCTCTGTCAGCAGCTTCAATGAGGATTGCGCTAGTGGCAGCTTGTCACGCGACGACATAGATCCTGAGACATCGACTAAGAATACAAGATTGGTAGGCGGCATAGACTGCTTGTCAGTCTTATAAGACCAATTATTCTCAACCGCTTTGATACCGATCTTGACTATTCTATTGTTCTGATCTGCGCTGTCCCATGGCGACTCAACAACTTCCGTTGCCACAACAAATGGCGCATTACTGACGCGTTTAGCATCATCAAATTGATAATTAAAATAGTTAATCAACTCCTCCACTCGTACAGCATCGACTGGAGGAAGCTGTCCTTCGTTTAGGTAGCGGCGCACGTTGGCATAGCTGCCGGTATCTGTATCAATAGACAGTGTCGATACTGCCATATCAATCGTACGGTGCACAGGATTGGCGGTGTTTTCTTGATAGTTGTCTCTTGCTTTTGGCTGTATTGCTATACTAGGCAGAGGACGAATACCCGACTGAGGCGCAGCACGTATCATCATCTGTGAGGCACTGGTTACACTCATCTTGTTTGGCGCAATCATCATAGACTCTGATACCACGACTGTGTCCTGACCGACGGAGTTACTGGTCACAGTTGACACGGAGCTGTCTCTTTGCGATGAGCTGCAGGCTGCAAGTCCTAAACTGGCGATAGTAACGATAGTGACTGTCAAGAATGTGCTTTTAGGTAAGTTCTTAGGTGAGCTTTTGACTATATGCCTGGTCGTGTTTTTCGCAGCGTTACGTATTGGTATTGATGATAAATGATCAGATGACATAGCAGATTTTCCTTATTGTAAATAGATCAATGGCGACGTGTCCTTGTCAATGGTATAAACTTGCTAGCTCATTCACATCTGTAGCCAATATCGCGGGATGTTTATTAACAACTTAAAAGCAAATAGTAGATTTACTATACTCAACTTAACGGGCGAAAGCCACGTATCAAAACGCTACATTGGAAGTCTATAAAAGTAAGCCATAGGCACGTCACGAGCTGTCGTATATTCTGACATACGCCTTTTTAATTGGCTCAATATCCTTTACGATAGCACTATCTTACTTTTAAGTGAATGTTGCGACGAACCCAATAGCCGGGCGACGCATATTCACACTATGCATCACTATATAAACCATACTAATTAAAAATCTATAAGCGAAGTCTATTTTATGTCTGATGTCATTGATAATACCATTGCTCCACTCATTCCTAATGAACCGATGGATACTCGCTCAGTTGCAGAATTCACTGAGCAGGCTTATCTCAACTACGCCATGTACGTCATCATGGATCGGGCGCTACCCAATATCGCCGACGGTCTAAAACCTGTTCAGCGCCGTATCGTCTACGCTATGAGCGAGCTTGGCCTAAAGTCTTCTTCCAAGGCAAAAAAATCTGCACGTACTGTTGGTGATGTGCTCGGTAAATACCATCCGCATGGGGATAGCGCTTGTTATGAGGCCATGGTACTGATGGCACAGCCGTTCAGCTATCGCTATCCGCTCATCACAGGTCAAGGCAACTGGGGTAGCCCAGATGATCCTAAATCCTTTGCGGCTATGCGTTATACCGAAGCAAAAATGTCAGCTTATGCCAATACCTTGCTTGCAGAACTCGGTCAAGGCACCGTTGATTGGCAAGATAACTTTGACGGCACCATGCAAGAGCCAACCACCCTACCCGCCCGCTTGCCTAATATCCTTTTGAATGGCACGACAGGTATTGCCGTCGGTATGGCTACTGACATACCGCCGCATAATCTCAATGAAGTGGTGCGCGCAGCGATTCGTTTATTAAAAAATCCTGAGCTGTCCGTCAAGCAGATTACGCAGTCGATACCAGCACCTGATCTGCCAACCCCAGCGGAAATCATCACTAGCAAAAAAGACTTGCAGGCGATGTACGAGACTGGTCGTGGCAGCTATAAAATGCGTGCCACGTTCCATATCGATAGCAAAGAAAAGAATCTCGTCATCATTGATGCGCTGCCCTACCAAGTCTCAGGCAATAAAATCCAAGAGCAAATAGCCAAGCTTATGACGGACAAAAAACTGCCTTGGATCACCGATATTCATGACGAGTCGGATCACGAGAATGCTTGCCGTATCGTATTGGAACTACGCTCGACGCGGGTCGATGTCGAGCGTGTCATGAGTCACTTGTTTGCCAGTACAGACCTAGAGAGCAATTACCGCGTCAATATGAATATGATTGGCCTCAATGGTAAACCGCAGGTCAAAAACCTAAAAGAAGTGTTGGAAGAATGGCTCATCTGTCGCCGTTCAGTAGTCACTCGCCGTTTGCAGTATCGTCTTGATAAAATCGATAAGCGCTTGCACATTCTGGCAGGTTTGCTGATTGCATACCTTAATATCGACGAAGTCATTCGCATCATTCGTGAAGAAGACGATCCAAAAGCGACACTGATGCAGGACTATGACTTAACTGATATTCAAGCCAATGCAATCTTGGATATTCGTCTGCGTCAGCTAGCAAAGCTAGAGGAAATTGAGCTGCGCCGCGAGCAAGACGAATTGGCTACCGAGCGTGCCATCATTCAAGAGTATTTAGATAACCCAGACAGTCTGACCAACCTGATGATCGATGAGCTGACTGCCGATATGAAAGAACATGGCAACGAGCGCGTATCACCATTAGCAGAACGTGAAGAAGCACAAGCCTTAAAAGAGTCTGATCTGGTGCCGAGTGAGCCTATTACTGCTATCTTATCGAAAGCAGGCTGGATTCGTGCTGCCAAAGGTCATGACGTAGACGCCGCTGGTATGAGCTATCGTTCAGGTGACAGCTATCAAGCCCATGTGCGCGGTAAATCCAATGAAAAAATCTACGTACTTGACAGTACTGGACGCAGCTACAGTATCGATGCGCACAACCTCGCCTCAGCGCGCGGTCAAGGTGATCCACTAACTAGTGTATTGAAGCCGCCAGCAGGTGCCAGCTTTGAGCAGCTACTGACGGGTGCTGACGATCAGCGCATCATTCTTGCCAGCTCGCAGGGCTATGGTTTTATCAACACTCTTGGTAATTTAGACAGCAATCAAAAGGCAGGTAAAAATGTCATTAATCTAGCTGCTGATAGCCGTCTGCTGTCTGTTGCTCGTATCGATGCACCAGTAAAAATGGCAGATAGTACTGATGACGAGACCACCAAGCTAGATATAAGTCCTGATCATGTCGCTGTGGTAACTAATGCCGGATATCTACTGATATTTGCCCTCGATGATTTGCCTGAACAGGCTCGCGGTAAAGGAAATAAGCTGATCAAGTTAAAAGATGGCGAAGAGGTACTCGCCATCACGCCACTGAATCAACAAAACAGCCTCGTCATTACTGCTGGCAAACGCCATGTGACTCTAAAGCCGAATGATTTGGCTAACTATACAGGTAGTCGCGGCAACCGGGGTGGACAGCTGCCAAGAGGCTTTCAGAACGTAACGAGTGTTGAGGTTGGGTAGTTTTGGTTTGATTATTTGAGCTTGAGTAAGCTCGATTAATAGCCTAGTTGACGTATGGTTCGCCCCGTGCACCATTTTTAGAGATTATTATGTTAGTGTACTGGGCGTACCATATAGATAACCAATCCATACTAATATTTTCTAAAATATATTATTGTAGATTAGTTAAATTTTGACATAATCAGTATATTTAAAATTGAATTGGAATTAATTAAGCTTCAAGTAACTTGAATAAATCTACTTAACTTTTCGGGAGTATATTGTGAGTGAGCAACACGTTTATATTTATGTCAAAAAACAAGACCATGTAATAAGCGACGAACAAAAAGAAAAAGCGTTTTCTATTTTTGACGAAAATATCATTGAGTGTGAACATGAACCCTATTTTGAAGCAGTTGAAAATTTAGAACTAACCCATTCAGATATTATTATTACTAGCCCATTTATGATGACCGCTGGAGATTTTGTAGCAACAAATAAATTTTGGCAGTTAGATGACAATGACAACGAAGAATTTGAAAGCGATATTAATGAAACCATATCTATTCGTCCGGAAATATTACAAGAATTAGAAAGTATACTAGGCACTAAGATTACTGTTGTTTGGGAGCATCGAGATTAGCAACCGTAGGCTGGGCTTTTACCATGTAGGCCTGACTAGATAATAATGATCCTGACCAAGGTGTTCTTATCAGTTAGATGCTAAGAGCATTAACAAAGACTTTACCTTATCACCAAGTCAACACATCTTATAGATATGTGAAACACACCTTACTCTAACCAAAAAGCCGCCTATATGATATAGGCGGCTTTTTTGTGCTACTAAAGATTTGTATTGCCAAAACAAGAATTTGTACTACTGAAGAGAAATAGCTGACCATATCGAATATTAAAGCTATGAGCTACTGACACTAGAAGCTATTAAAACTAAAATGGCAAAATACCACTTCAACGAACACATACACTCAGTTTAAATTTCACTAAGCTGCTTATCTGTAAAAAGCGCATCCATAAAGCTTATGATGCGATTCTTTGACATAAGATAGGGATTAAAATCAGTTCCTGCCGAAAAATGTTTGAGGGTATGCACTTCGTATTCAGGACCTGACGTTAAATATCTAATCAAAAAACCGTCCCATTTACGTACTTCCACTTCTTTAATTTCTACTACATGAATTGATAAATGCGGACGTTCTGTGATGATTCTGGTTATCAGCTCGTTGACATCAAGTCTTGAACCTTCAATATTTTGAATAATATAGTTATCATTGATGGCAAGTGCTGAAGTTATACCGCTTTGCTCGTTGTTTCGTCTTGCTATCTCAAAAGTACGAGCCATTTTGACGCCATTGTCTTTTTCGCGGTTTTTACCTATATAGGTTAAACTGGTGAGAATGTGAGCACCATTTTTATTTCTCTCGTCTGAAATCATTCCCTTCTCTCTTCTGAATTAGAATTCAATAAATCTACACATAAGATATCTAATTAAAAAATCCATTTAACTTAAGATACTATTTAAGAATCACCCTAATCAATAACCCCTTAGTTTTTTTGTTATATGACTGTTAATTGATAACCTTAAGTTATTAATCATCGAAAATCCAGCTTGTACTTTTATTCAATTGCAGCTTATTAAACTCTAAAAACAGCACTTACAATACCCTTTTCTGGGAGCTCTGTAGCGAGAACAACTCATCAACTCTCCTTCCCAACCCTCTTTTGGTCGTTAGGTTGTTATGTCATCATAAAGTTTTTTGGTCTGCGAAAATCTCGTGCAAGAAGTTTTCAATCTGGCTACTTCTCATGAGATAAGGGTTATAGTCAGAGCCTGCTGAGAAGCTTTTTAAGGCATACAACTCATCCTCATTACTTGACGTTAAATGTTTGATCAAAAAACCGTCCCATTGACGTGATTCTATTTCCTCTATGTTGATAATATTAGGAAAGATGGTTGAATGCTCGTCGAATATCTTGTGTAAGGCAGTGCTGATGGCAGGTCTTGTTCCTTGAAAACTTTGGACAAAATAGCCTTCACTAATAACCAACGCCGAAACGATACCGTTTTCTTCAAAATATCTCCTCCAATACTCAAGTGCACGAGTCAACTCGATGCCTGAGTCCAGATCGACATTTCTGGCGATGTATGTCATGTTGATAAGAATATGTTCGCCATTTCTTTTTTTGTTTTCTGGAACATGGCTTATAATAGAAGACATAAAATACCTCATTTATAAAAATGATAATCTAAATTAAGATACATTTTGAAGTTAAATACAATCAATAAAAATTTTTAGCTTTTGATGATTTTGAAATTATAGCTTAAACATTTTAACACGATACCATACCAAGATTCGTCATAGTAAAATAACACTACAACTCTTGGCATCACTAGGGCGATAGCATTATTCTAATCAGTTAAAAGTTTAATCCATATTTCTTTATAACACTAATTCAATCCCAAAATAGCACTAGCTGGGTTTTTCTTGTTGAGTTGATGACGTTTTAGTATCTGTTTACTAATTTTAATCAATTTTTCCACCATTTACTGTCATATATTTAACAAATACAGCTAGATTGCATTGATCAAAAACCCGCTTATAAACGCTGTATAAAAAACTCTTTGTATTTAATTTTAGATTATCTATATATCAATAGCGACCCATCTCAACGGTTGTCTCAGCGAGTACCGTATCACCTTGCCATGCCTGCACATCCACCGTATAGAGGTGGTTTTTGCCACCTGAGCAAGGTGGTTTGTAGGCACCGCGAATATCGCCCTTACGGCTACGATACTCTGCTATCATCTCAATACCGACTGGCACTTCATAAGTATGCCCGAACACACGTGGTACTTTGGCATTCATTGCGCCTTCTGGTAGCGCAAACTCTACGATACCATGTCCACCACTTTGCATACGCTTATTGCTGACGTCGTTATAAACGAACACCAAGCTCTCTGCACCTGTTGGAATATTTGAGACAGTCATACTGGGTGTGGCTGGACTTTTGCCATCGTAGTTCAAACATTGCTGCCCTTCAGGTATTGTTTTACCATTCCAAATAGCATCGTCAAATGTAACATCCATCGCAAAAACATGCGTAGATAAGGCTAACGTTGTACAAACCATAAGCATTTTTGTGGTGAGTGACTTTATAATCGCAATATTAATAATAGTAGAAACGTTCATATTTATGCCTTTAAATAGCCGATGCGTTAGCGACGTACCATTATTAGTATATTGCTAACTGTTGGCGGTGGTTTGGTACTAACCTACTAGTTAAACTACCCTATTAGTAAAACTACGCTATTCAGTGACCGATATCGTTGGGGGTTTTGTTACATTTTGGGATAAACGTCAGTCAACCTCAACACGATAGCATCGAGCGCTTGATTGTCAGATGACTTTACAACATTACAGGTTACGCTATGAGTATTTATCTCTTTAGCACTGTTGTAGTAGTATTTAAATCATGAGTATCTAAACGACCAAAAATAATAGGATCATCATGTTTATCGAAGATAAAATTGCCAAAGAAAATATAACCACTAAGACACCAACGCCCAAAATCATATTTTTTGATATTGATGATACTTTGAGTCGTGGCGGTATCATTGCTGCACACAATAAAACCACCCTTGAACAGCTAGCAGACACTGATATTAAATTGGTAATTTCGACGGGTCGCTCCAAAGCCATACTGCCCGAAGATATTCTAGGTTTGCTTGATGTCGGCGTATTGGACGCTATTATTTGTATGAATGGACAATATAGCTTCGATAAAAGTGGTCGAATTAGCCATTATCCATTGACGGATGAGCAAGCGGAAAAAATCGTGCGTCTTTGTGAGCAGAGCCAGCTTATTCATAAGTTTGACTCCGCCACTCATATCGCATGGTCGGGTGAAAACGATCGATTACGTCAGTTCAATGCGATAACGCCCAATTCTATCGTTGACCCTGAGTACTATCAATCAAACACCGTCTATCAGTGTTCGGTGTTTTTTAATAACCAGCAAGAAAAGATGCAGAATATTGATTTTGCACAGTACGACCTAAAGCTGGTTCATTGGCATCAAATTGGCGCAGATATCTTACCCGCGGATGCCTCTAAAGCCCGCGGAATAAAAGATGTATGTGCATACTATGGCGTAGAGGCAAGCGACTGCATGGCGTTTGGTGATGGGTTTAATGACATTGAGATGTTTGATTTGGTTGGATTCGCCGTGGCAATGGGCGATGCACAACCTGATCTGATAGCGCGTGCTGACTTCGTCACAGGGACAATCGAAGAGTATGGTATACAAGCAATATTAGAGCCATTTTATGCGGCGCCCGTAGCTAAATACAAGCATAGCCAAATACAAGCATCGCGCTTATTGATTTGGCTACTTTGACTCGCATTAATCATACAATCTAAGGCATAGTCAGACCGCCATCAACAGCAATTGATTGTCCAGTAATAGCCATACTCAAATCAGATGCCATAAGTAATACGGAGTTGGCAAAGTCAGCTACCGAAGTTGTTTGACGCAGCGGCGTGGTGGTCGCGATATAATCGAACACATCTTCAGTCGTCAAGCTACTCGCATCGGTTGTCTTTAATAACCCGCCTGCCAGTAAGTTCACACGAATACCATATTGCCCAAGCTCGCTTGCTAAATTACGCGTCAAGCCAATCAGTGCAGATTTTGCCGTAGTATAGTCGTAATAAGTGACGACAGGGTTGTAGACAAGGTTGGTTGAGATATTGATAATCTTACCCATCTGCTGTGTTTTCATCTGTGGCAATACGGCTTGTGTTGTATTGACTGCGCCTTTGACAATACCATCCATCTGCTGCGAGAAATGCGACCACTTGACGGTTTCAATACTGGTGTATTCAGCACTTGGGTCAAACTTGTAATACGGTAAGGCATTGTTGACCAATATATCGATATGACCATAACGGCTGACGACCTCAGCGGCCATTGCTTGTACTTGCTCAAGCTCAGTAACATCTGCCTGATAAGCAAAGGCCTGTCCGCCCGCCCCTACGATATCAGCAACTACCGTATTGGCGGCGTCTACGCTGCTTAGATAGTTGACACAGACAATGGCGCCTGCTGCTGCCATTTGCTGGGCAATCTGTGCACCAAGCCCGCGACTAGCGCCAGTGACAATTGCAACCTTATTGGTGAGTAGCGCTGGTATAACAGAGGTGTGTTCAGACATCGTATTGCATCCTTTACTATTGTGTTGTGTTCAATGTTCTATAGGTTCGGCTGTGAGACTATGCTGGTCTTTATACTGCTTCCTATACCCATTGTAGTATGGTTATATACTA
Source organism: Psychrobacter sp. PP-21 (assembly GCF_033790785.1). Lineage (NCBI taxonomy): Bacteria > Pseudomonadati > Pseudomonadota > Gammaproteobacteria > Moraxellales > Moraxellaceae > Psychrobacter > Psychrobacter sp. PP-21. Next base: position 119,031 of record NZ_JAMYEB010000004.1, read on the forward strand.
TCATCACTCAGCTTATCATTGGCAATGACCTAAAAAACCTACTCAGCACGCGTTAACTCTACACTTAATGTATAAGCCTATTCGATGAGCAATATTCACTGTTTTTATTAGTATGACTCCGCACTGTCTTGGTAATTGCCCTTTAAATCGCATGGAATAATAACCATAATAGTGTTATTGGTGACGCTATTCATCTATCGTTTTGCTATTTTCATTTTCTTTTTACTTTGTATTGTCTTTATTTAGGAGAGCTATTTTGACTCATTTATCATCGTTTCACCCAGACAACCCAACCCCTATCGGACGTATCGTACCAAAGGCACTGCTAGCAGCAGCGATTGGCTTGGCACTAGCCAGCTGTAGCAGTTCTGACAATGCAACAGACGGTAGCGCTGCGGCGAGCAATGAGACGCTCAACTTGTACAACTGGTCAGAGTATATGCCGCAAGAGATTTTGGATGGATTTGAAGAAGAGACTGGTATCTCGGTCAATTACACCACGTTTGACTCTAATGAAGCGATGTACGCCAAACTCAAACTGCTTGATGACTCTAGTCAATACGATCTGGCAATACCCTCAACGTATTATGTCGAAAAAATGGCGAAAGAAGGACTGTTGCAAGAGCTAGATAAGTCTAAATTAAGCAACTTTAAAAACCTCGATACGTCATTTACTAACACCAAAGTCGATCCTGAAAATAAGTACTCTATCCCTTATATGTGGGGTAGCACCGGTCTTGCGATAAATGGTGATAGTGTCGATCCTGCGACTGTAAATAGCTGGAATGACTTATGGGATCCTAAGTACAAAGGTCAGGTGATGCTGACCAACGATGTACGTGAAGTGTTTGGTATGGCTTTGCTGACGCTTGGCTACTCGGGTAACAGTAGCAACCCTGACGAGATCGAAGCGGCTTATGATAAGCTGACTGACTTGATGCCAAACGTCAAGACCTTTAACTCTGATGCAACACGTATGCCCTATATTGAGGGTGAAACGTCGCTTGGTATGACTTGGAATGGCGAGGCTGTCATGGCAAATGACGAGGGTCTGACCAGCTTGGTTTATAAATACCCAAGTGAAGGCGCGATATTGTGGATGGATAACTTTGTTATTCCAAAAAACGCCAAACAAGTTGATGCAGCACACAAATTTATCGATTATCTGCTGCGTCCTGAAAACGCCAAGATCGTTAGTGAAGAGATCGGTTATGCCTCACCAAACATGGCTGCGCGTGAGCTGATGGACGACAGTGTTCAGAACAACCCGACAATTTATCCTTCTAAAGAAGTCCTTGCACAAGCTGAGTTCCAAGAAGATGTAGGCGACGAAGCGTTGCAGGTATATCAGCAGTACTGGGATAAACTAAAAACTGGTCGTTAATAGCCATAGCTTAGTAACAATTTAGAGTTTTAGAAATAAAGTAAATCTTTAAGAGCAAAACGCTGATCCTAAATGGTCAGCGTTTTTTTGTGCGTTATAAGTGCAAATCTGTCTCACCGCCCTGCTCTTTCATCCGGCGCTGCTCACGGCGCTGATAGCCCAAACCTGACGCTGCAAACCAGTGAGGCTTACAGGTCTGTAGCAAATCACTCAACTGCTGCAGCTGCGTCTGCAAAGTCTGCGTCAACCAAAAATATCCCTGCCATTCAAACGCCAAGTGCTGCACGCTTGGGTACTCCGATACAGCAATGCGAGTAATAGGACGAAACACTTCATCACTGGGGCTACGTAGCACCGCTGCGATGTGTTGCATGGCTTGCGTCAGCTCATGCTGATAATGTATTAATAGCACATGGTTTTCTTCATCTATCTCGATATTCGCCAAGCGCGGTGCAGCACTCAACAATAAATCAATCGTACCAATGATATTGCGATGCGTGCGCTGAATCGTCTCTAGCGTTTCCTTTTCAATCCCTGACTCACTTGCTGTTGCGGCGATATGAGGGCGTACGGCTAGCAGGCGTTTATTGATTTGCTGCAACGCGGTGACTAGTGCTCGATCGACAGGCACCTCCTCTACAGGAAAAGCTACTGGGTTTACCTTTTGGACAGAATCATCCACTACCCCATCTGCTGCATCAATATGATGACCTACGCCCGCGTAGAGACTGCTACAGGCGTCGAGATTGCTGCTCAACAAGAACCGCCACATCAAAGTCGATTTCAGTGGCAAAATAAGCGTAACCGCAACGGCAACACCTGTACCCAACAAAATATTTAGAGCACGGTAAATACCATCTTGACCAATACTGTTATTGCCCAAGTCAGAGACAATCATCAGCATGGTAATACCCGTCAGCAGTCCTGTATATCCAAGCTTTCTGACAGCCAAATAGCCAATGATACCGCTTAGTAGACCGATGAGCGCATAGTCTACCCATAGCCATGCGCCTGCATTTTGATTGAACCATAGTACGCCAAGGGCAGCAGCAATACCGAATAGCGTACCTAATATGCGCTCTTTTGCCTTAGTATAGATCGCACCTTGATACTGCAATAAACCAAGAATGATAAAAACCGTAATGGTCGTCCACTCTCCATGTGGTAAACCAGTGAGTTTGTTGACCAAAAAAGCCAATATCACGGCCGCACCCAAGCGAATAGCGTGCAAAACATCTGCATGCTGATAGCGGACATAAGGTTCAGTAAATGGAGCAGTAATACGCTGGTAAAGGGTTGGTTTCACGCAAGGCTACTCTTTTTAGTTGATAAGCGAGATAGATGACTATTAAAACAGATCATACAGCACATAGATTGCTCACAAACATGCTAGCAGTTGAACCTCCATTTACAAAGCATTAATCAAAAAAAACGCCTTCTACCTATTAAAGACAAAAGACGTTCAATTATAAACTAAAGCCATAAGTGGCTAAGCTTAGGTAAATATAACTACACTTCCAAAAAGTCTAGGATACCTTCCGCTGCCTGACGACCTTCCCAAATCGCCGTGACGACCAAATCAGAACCGCGAACCATATCTCCACCAGCAAAGATCTTTGGATTTTTGGTTTGGAACTTGTAAGGCTGCTCTTCAAGAGCCAGTACAAGACCATTGAGATCCATTTCAACCTCATAACCTTCAAACCAATCAGCAGGACTGGGTCTAAAGCCGAATGCCATAATGACCGCATCACATGGGATAATCTCTTCAGAGTTAGGAATGGGCTCAGGACGTCGACGACCACGGTTGTCTGGCTCACCTAAGTGAGTCGTCACGACCTTAACCCCATTAACCTTACCATTTAAGCCAATGATTTCGGTAGGCTGACGGTTGAATAAAAACTCAACGCCTTCTTCCCGTGCATTGACTACTTCGCGGCGTGAGCCAGGCATATTTTCTTCATCACGGCGATAAGCACAGACCACTTGTTCAGCACCTTGGCGAATACTGGTACGGTTACAGTCCATCGCTGTATCGCCGCCGCCTAGTACCACCACTCTTTTGCCCTTGAAGTCGATATACTCTTCGGCATCTTTTTCCCAGTCATTGCAACGGTTTACATTAGCAATCAAATAATCTAGCGCATCGTAAACGCCTGTCAGCTCTTCACCTGCAAAGCCGCCGCGCATATACGTGTATGTCCCCATACCCATAAAGACCGCGTCATACTCAGCCAATAGCTCGTCAATAGTGACATCAGTACCGATCTCAGTCTCTAAGCGGAACTCCATACCCATGTCTTCAAAAATCACACGGCGATTGCGCATGACGTCTTTTTCCATTTTGAACTCAGGAATACCAAAAGTCAGCAAGCCACCAATCTCAGGACGCTTATCAAAGACAACAGGTTTGACACCGTTTCTGACCAAAATATCTGCACAGCCAAGACCTGCTGGTCCTGCACCAATGACCGCGACTTTTTTGTCTGTCCAAACGACTTCAGACATATCTGGACGCCAGCCTAATGCAAACGCAGTATCGTTAATGTATTTTTCTACATTGCCAATAGTCACGGCACCAAAGCCATCATTCAGCGTACAAGCGCCCTCACACAAACGATCTTGAGGACAAACACGACCACAAACTTCAGGCAACGTATTGGTACGGTGGCACAATTCGGCTGCTTGAAAGATCTGTCCTTCGGTAGCCAGTTTTAGCCAGTTAGGGATATAGTTATGGACTGGACATTTCCACTCACAATAAGGGTTACCACATTCAAGGCAACGATGCGACTGCTGTGCAACGGCTTCGTTCTCGAACGGCTTATAAATTTCGACAAACTCTGTTGAACGTGTGGCAATGTCTTTTTTGGTGGGATCAAAACGAGGTACATCTAAAAACTGAAAATTATTTTCTAAGCGTTTTGCCATGGTGCTATCTCTTTTATCTAAGGTTCTTTTATAGTGAGCGGCGACCATCAGCAATGTCTCATTTATCTGCTACCCTATTTGGGTTAACACTGAGACTTATGATGTACTGTGGTCGCTTACCTGCTAAAAACCTGTGAGTTAAACGTCTCTAAAAACGGAACGCTGGCTAACCTAATCAAAACTATCGACACTCTATGCCTACCAAGTAGCGATCATAAAGTCATAAATAGCAAATGATCGTTACTGTGTAAGCATTACAGATCGACTACTGAGGATCGGCCATAGTGGTTTTGAGGAGGCTTGCGATATTTGCCGCTTTTGGCTTTACCAAATAGAACTTACGAACGTAATGTTCAAAGTCATCTAGTATGGTCTGGCCCCATGCGCTACCTGTTTTTTCTACGTGAGTCTCAATCACTTGTTGCAAGTGAATACGATGCTCTTCGGTTTGCTCGCTTGAGATACGGTTGAGATCGATCAGCTCATGGTTACAGCGATCAAAGAAATCTCCTTCCATATCGAGTACATAAGCAAAACCACCGGTCATACCAGCACCAAAGTTGAGGCCAGTACGTCCAAGGATAGTCACGATACCGCCTGTCATGTATTCACAGCAATGATCACCTGTGCCTTCGATAACAGCATGCGTACCTGAGTTACGTACCCCAAAGCGCTCGCCTGCTGTACCAGCAGCATATAGCTTACCGCCTGTTGCCCCGTATAGGCAGGTATTACCAATGATGGCGGTTTCTTGTGCTGTAAAGTTTGAATTTTTTGGTGGGTAAATAACAATCTCACCGCCTGCCATACCTTTACCGACATAGTCATTGGCATCGCCTTCAAGCTCAATATTCAGACCACCCGCATTCCACACACCCAAGCTCTGACCTGCTGTACCAGTAAGACGAAGCTTGATCGGCATATCACTCATGCCAAGGTTGCCCCATACTTGTGCAATCTCACCAGAGATACGAGCACCGATAGAGCGGTCACAGTTACCAACGAAATAGTTGTAATCACCGCCTGAACCTTGGCGAATATTCACAATCATATCGCTAATCATCTGTTCAGCAAGTAACCCTTTATCAAATGGCTCGTTACGCTCCACTTGACACGTCTGGGCTTTGCCCACACTAGCTGGATGACTAAATAGCAATGGGGTCAAATCAAGATGGCGCTGCTTTTCAGTATTGCCTTCTAAAATATCGAGCAAGTCAGTACGACCGACCAGCTCTTCCATACTACGAACCCCTAGCGCTGCTAACCATTCGCGTGTTTCGGTCGCCACAAACTTAAAGAAGTTAATCAGCATTTCTGCTTCGCCAATGAAATGCTCATCACGCAGTTTGGCTTTTTGGGTAGCGACGCCTGTTGGGCAGTTGTTCAAATGGCAGATACGTAAATACTTACAACCAACTGCAATCATCGGCGTGGTACCAAAACCAAAGCTTTCTGCACCAAGAATAGCGGCCTTGACGACATCCAGTCCTGTTTTTAAACCGCCATCAGTCTGAACACGTACCTTATCACGTAACCCATTCACTCGTAGAGACTGATGAGTCTCAGCCAGACCTAACTCCCATGGTGAGCCTGCATGGTGAATAGACGATAGCGGAGACGCTGCTGTACCGCCATCATAACCTGAGATAGTAATCAAATCGGCATAGGCTTTTGCGACGCCCGTTGCGATCGTCCCCACACCTGGACGCGACACCAATTTGACTGATACTAATGCGTCTGGATTGACTTGTTTTAAATCAAAAATCAACTGCGCCAAATCTTCGATAGAGTAAATATCGTGATGCGGCGGCGGTGAAATCAGTGTCACTCCTGGCACCGAATAACGTAAACGTGCAATCAGCGCGTTTACTTTACCACCAGGCAGCTGTCCACCTTCACCTGGCTTAGCGCCTTGAGCAACTTTAATCTGCATCACCTCAGCTGAGCGTAGATAGGCAGGCGTCACGCCAAAACGACCAGAGGCAACTTGCTTGATTTTTGAGTTGCGCAGCGTACCGTAACGCGCAGGATCTTCGCCGCCTTCACCAGAGTTTGAGCGTCCACCGATGGTATTCATAGCCATTGCAATTGACTCGTGCGCTTCAGGAGATAGCGCGCCTAACGACATACCAGCTGAATCAAAACGCGTCAAAATCTCAGAGATATCCTCTACATCATTGACATCAATACTGTTGTCAGTTTTGAGTTGCAACAAATCACGTAACGTCGCAACCGGACGGCTATTGACCAGATTGGCATAATTCTGATAGTTCTCATAATCACCTGTACGTACCGCTGTGTGCAGACTGTTGATTACGTCAGGGTTAAAGGCATGGTACTCTTTGTTAAAGACAAACTTGAGCAAGCCGCCTTGATCTAGTGGTGCACGGCGCTTAAATGCATTGGCAGCCAGTTGCGCTTGGTCAGCGGCAAGATCTGCAAAGGTAGCGCCTTTGATACGGCTCTGGACGCCTTTAAAGCATAGGTTTACCACCTCTTCTGATAGACCAACTGCTTCAAACAACTGTGCCCCGCGATAAGAAACAATGGTAGAGATACCCATTTTTGACAGGATTTTTAATAGCCCTTTATCCAAGCCTTTACGGAAATTGACGCGTGCTTGGATCGGATCACCAAGCAGCTCACCAGTAGCAACCAAGTCATCAATAACATCATATGCCAGGTATGGATACACACAGGTTGCACCAAAGCCAATCAACACTGCTATTTGATGCGAATCACGCGCAAGACCAGTCTCAATCACCAAATTAGCATCGGTACGAATACCCTGAGCGATGAGGTAATGGTGTACGGCACCAGTAACCATGATAGCGTTGGCCGGTACTTTGTCTGCATCGATATCTCTATCAGATAAGACAATCAACGTATTGCCTGAGCGGATGTTATCTGCCACTTCCTCGCAGATAGCGACGATAGCATCAGATAGCTCCAGAGTACGGTCATAATTGAGATCGATACGGGCCATCTTAAACGCTGGATCATCCAGATTTTCAAGCTGCTGCATTTTGCTGGCTGACAGTACTGGTGACGATAAGATAATGCGGTGAGCGTCTCTTGCTGATGGTGCAAATACGTTAGTCTCAGCGCCCAGGCAGGTCTGCAATGACATTACAATAGATTCACGAAGTGGATCGATTGGTGGGTTGGTTACCTGAGCAAACTGCTGACGGAAAAAATCACCGACATGGCGAATTTGCTGTGACAACACTGCCATTGGCGTGTCATCACCCATCGAGCCAACTGGCTCCTGACCGTTTTCGGCATTAGGGCGAATGATTTCTGTACGCTCTTCATTGGTGATGTGGTACATCTTTTGTAAGGCTTTTAGCTTGTCACCGCGGCACGATTGCGTGGCCAAAGTCTCTTCTAAACGCTCATCATCACGGACACGCGTCGCCTCTTCACGTAACCACTTACGGTACGGATGTGCGTTTTTCAGTAAGTTTGCAATGGCTGTGGTATCCATCACTTGACCTGTTAGCGTATCGATTACTAGCATCTGACCAGGCCCAACACGGCCTTTTGCCAATACGTCCGTTGGCTCATAATCCCAAACGCCAACCTCTGAGGCAACAGTAATATAGCCATTCTTGGTGGTTACCCAACGTGACGGACGTAGACCGTTTCTATCAAGCATACAAACGGCATAACGACCATCTTGAATCACGAGTCCTGCTGGACCATCCCACGCTTCCATATGCTGCGAGTAAAACTCATAAAACGCGCGCAAGTCCATGTCCATACTATCGACATTCTGCCATGCAGGGGGCACCAAAATCGACATCGCATGGAACAGATTCATACCACCAGACATTAGCACTTCAAGCATATTATCTAAGCTTGATGAGTCAGAGCCTGTACTATTTACAAGTGGTGTCAGCTCATTCAAGTTAGGCAGTTTATCTGATTTGAGCTTTGGCGTACGTGCTTTAGACCAGTTGCGGTTACCTGTGATGGTGTTCAATTCGCCATTATGGGCAAGGTAACGGAATGGCTGAGCCAATGGCCAGCGCGGCAATGTATTAGTGGAGAAACGCTGATGGAACACAACGATATGTGAGGCCAGGCGCTCATCTTGTAGATCTAAAAAGAACGCTGGTAGATCTGAAGGCATCACCAGACCTTTATAGATAATCGTCTGGCAACTCAATGAACAGACATAAAACAGCTCATCGTCAGCCAAGCGCTGCTCTGCTTTTTTGCGTGCGACGAACAGCTTACGGTTAAAGTCATCCGCAGCCAAATCATCTGGCGCGTTGACGAATACTTGCTTAAAGTCTGGCAACGTCTCACGACCAATATCACCGACGATGCTCAAATCAAGTGGCACATCGCGCCAGCCAGCTACTTCTAATCCTTGGGCTTTAATCTCATCGCTTAGCACTTGCTGGCTATGTTTGGCTTTATCATCGTCCAAATTGACGAACACCATACCAACAGCAAAATTATTTGTGATTGCAAATTGCTGCTCATGGGCAATTTGTTTAAAAAAGTCGGTAGGCGTTGCTAACAGCAGGCCACAACCATCACCAGTTCTACCATCAGCTGCTACGCCGCCGCGGTGTGTCATACAACTTAAACTATGAATGGCGGTTTTTACCAAGTCATGGCTGGCTTGACCTTCAATATGAGCAATCAGACCAAAACCGCAATTATCAGAAAAATCATCTGGCGTGGCCAGGTGTGTTTGCGAGGAAATCATCGACATAGCTTGTCCTTTTAAGTAGACGGGCAACTTACACCTCCAATGCGGAATATAAGCTGGTACCCGTAGGCAGAACGGGCTGATAATGGATATTCGGGTTTTCTCGAATTAGTAAATGGCGCGAGGCTCAATAGACATCATGCTCTAGCAGCAAGTAAACCCCTGACCCTCCTGGTCATTAGATAATGTCGTGACATATGCTTCATATATTAATAGACAGTAAGTAGCAGCCCTTGGCAACGGGGTAACTTATACTCCTAAATGCCAGTTACTTACTCATTAATATCTTATGTCATTCGTTTAAGCATCGTTTGTTATGTTGTCATGTCTGGCAATGAAGGCTGGACATCTGACCATTTAATAACCGTGCATTTGGTTCGTTTTGAATATCTGACGCTCTGTATTCAAGCGCTTTATTCACCCTAAAAAGAGTGATAATAAGAGAGGTTGCGTCACTTACGATAACTTTATTGTAGATGGCAAGTAGCCGCGCTTGAGACAACAAATTATAGTTACAGAACCAAAAAACCTTGGATTCATAACTAAATGATTGTTTAATAAATAGTTTTTACGATAACTATACAGAACGTCGCCCACAGTTATATTAGTTAATGATTCACAAAAAATCTAGTCTTTTCTGTCGATTCATCAGCCATAATTTGTAAGAAGACTTATTACTATTGGTTATAGGATAGACAACAACGCTGTTAAAAATTTAATATAACAAGGCCATATAAGGCTTCGCTGCATTGATATATATCAGTTTATCTCCGTTGATATCTCTCTTAAAATACTCAGACCTACTATTAGCAACCTAGAAAATAGCACAAAAAAACCCACTAGCTATCTGGCTAGTGGGTTCTATAAGCAACGAGAAATAAAGATCAGTTGCTTTTATCTTCTATCAGCGTCTTCATACTATCACTGTTATTTTTAGGTGCGTTTGTGCTAGCAGGTTTATTGGTAGCGTTTGAGCTGTTACTGGTGCCAGTATTAGCTGTGCTTGGTGGTTTTGGTGCAGGTACGACTGGTGGTTTTTTACTAGTCGTATTATTTTCAGGTGCTGGTGTTACTGGCTTTTTGTTGTCCTGTTTTGGTTTATTGGCATCATTTTCAGTTTTTGCTGGTGCTTCAGGAGTAGACTGTAGCTCTCCTCCAACGGTACGCGCTTCAGTAACGGACAACGTGGCTGAGGTATCGACTGACTGGCGGATGCTTTCTTCTGTACTGCGGCTACTACTAGCGGTACTCTGACTGCTTTGACTAGACCCGCTATCGGTAGCTTGATTGTTACTAGTATTATTGACTGCTTGAGCCTGCTGACGCGCTGGTACTTCACGTTTAGTCGGCTTAAGATTCACAGCCCGCGTACGCTTGGTACTCAAGTCTTTTACTGGATCAGGACGTTCGTAGTTATCGATAATACTGACATATCGATTGATCTCTTCTGGCAGCACCCGCACATTAGCAGGTAGCTTAAAATCTACCAATTTCGATGCGCCTGCCGCTTCTTGTGGACTACTCATCAGTCCATAAGTCAACATATAGCGGATTTGTTCTTCTTCATCAAGGTAGCGAAAATAAGCAAACTTATCACGATCCGCACGGCCTTCAAGATAGCTGACAATCACATCATTCTCAGCAACGTTCATCACCTGTACGGTCCACTTGCCTTTATTAGCGAGTAAGTAACGCTTATCCTTGAACTCATCAGGATAGTTACGTAAATCACGGACAGTTGCATCAAAACTGATTGGCTGCACATCCGTATCAAGCTCATGTAGCGACTCGATCTGCAATGGCTGCTCAAACTCTTCTGCTAGCATTTGCGGCGCTGATACCGGCTCGTTTTCGATTTTGGCACCCATTGCTGGTGTCTGACTGAGCATCCACACTAGGGCGGTAACAACGCCCAACAGCAGCGTCACTACTAGCCAAATCAATGCTTGACGACTGTGTGACTGCCTAGCGGTACGCGTCGTCGATTTTGATGCTGCCATGGAGATATCCTTGGTAAAAACACATTTAAGAGCAGTGTAGAAATACTCATTCTAGCAGAGGTGCCGTTAGTAACCTTAATAACCTCAGTACTTATCAAAAACACTCATCAAAAGTGTTTACCAACGCTTGATATAAACAACTGATCGCTAAGATTTTGATAAACTATGCGCTATGTTGTGATAACACTTCAGATAACAGTGCCGAATCGAAATCATTAGTTAACACCGCACTGCCTATTGATTTTAACAAAATCAGCCTGATTTGTCCGTGTTTGACTTTTTTGTCGTGACCCATTAAATTCAGAGCCGTTTGTGCATCAATTGCAGGCGGCGTAATTGGCAAATTACCTAGAATTAGAACGCGTCTAATGCGTGCAACATCATCATGGGTCAACCAACCGATTTTTTGGGATAATTCAGCAGCTTGCATCATGCCAGCGGCTACTGCCTCACCGTGTAACCAATTGCCATAACCTTGATGAGTCTCTATCACATGACCAAAGGTATGTCCAAAGTTGAGCAATGCACGTACACCGGATTCTCTTTCATCTTGCGCTACGACATCTGCTTTGTATTGGCAGCAGCGCTTCACGGCTTCGCCAAGCACAGCCAAATCTAGCGCCATCATCGCTGGTAAATTCTCTTCAAGCCATACCAAAAATGCATCGTCCATAATAAGCGCATATTTGATGATTTCAGCAACGCCTGCCGATAGCTCACGCGCAGGTAAGGTTTTCAGCGTACTCATGTCTGCAAGCACCATCTGCGGCTGCCAGAACGCGCCAATCATGTTTTTGCCTCGCGCATGATTGATACCCGTCTTACCCCCGACACTAGAATCAACTTGTGATAATAGTGTTGTTGGAATTTGGATAAAGTTCACTCCTCGCATAAAACTGGCTGCAGCAAAACCTGTCATATCACCAATCACGCCGCCGCCAAGCGCAATAAGTGTGACATCACGATTGAAGTGCTCTGCCATTAGGGCATCATAGATCTTATCAATGCTTTGCTGGTTCTTGTATTGCTCACCATCTGGCAACACACAAACCTTTACTGTGAACTGCTCTGCCAGCTCGTCTTCCAATGCTTTTAAGTACAGGGGGGCGACCGTATCATTGGTGACAATTAATACTTGGCGACCACTGATATAAGGGGCAATCTGTTTTGCCATACTACTGTTTTCTGCCTCAGAATCTTCAGTAATAACGATTGGATAGTCATGGCTCTGAGCGTGAACAGTTAGGCGATCATGAAATAGTGATGCTGTCATGAGACACTCCTTAAGCATTTTTATTGGGGTAAAAGTAACTGGGTTGGCAGGTCAAAACTATTGTTAGAAGTTAAAATTATTAAAAGTTAAAATCTATAGTGTCGACCTATTACTCATCATCTGTCAGCAATGCATCAGTACCGTCAAAAAATGTGGTTAGCTGCTGCAATAACTGATTGACCATATGGCGCGGATAGGTGTGCCCAGTAGGCATAATAATATGCGAAACCTGACGGTATAATGGATCACGAATACTATACAGCTCTTGCAAGATTTTTCTAGGATTAGGCTGTTGTAGGAGTGGTCGCGACTTGTCTTTAGCAGTGCGTGCCATTTGTACATCAACGGGTGCATTTAGATAAACCACAATGCCACGTTGTTTTAAAAACGCTCGGTTTTCGGCACACATCACTGCGCCACCGCCTGTCGCTAGTACGATTTGGGGCGTCTGAGTCAATTCATCGATGGCACGTGTTTCACGCTCACGGAAACCTGCTTCGCCCTCTTTGGCAAATATCCAAGCAATATCGGCACCTGTTTGCGATTCTATGTACCAATCACTATCTACAAAAGTTCGACCCAGTTGCTTGGCAAGCAATTTACCAATTGTCGTCTTACCCGCTCCCATCGGTCCCACTAAAAACACCGACGGCAATTCCTGCACCATAATACTCACTCAGCTAAATTAGCTATGATACAACGTCATTGATATTCTGGCTAGTAATGCGCCATGATTATTGTCAGTAATATTTATCGCACCTTACCCATTAGTCAATGTAGGTATAACACACTCTTAGAGATATTTGATTCATGCACAAAAAAAGCAAGCACGATGGCTTGCTTTTCAACGAAGGCGGAATAGAGAGACGACTAGTTCAGACGGCTAGTGCCATCATTGATCAGTTTTGGTGTGATAAAGATGAGTAGCTCTTCCTTGTTATTATTACGGACATCTCTACGGAATGCGCGACCGATGTATGGTAAATCACCTAAGAAAGGAACTTTGTCTACGTTATTGTTGGTACGGTTTCTAAATATTCCGCCCAGCACGACCGTTTGACCATCTTCGATAGTCACGTTGGTTGATATAGAATCTTCATTGATAGCAACGATGCCATTAGTAAACACTGGCGTGCCGTTGGTGATAAGTAGCTGCAAGCCAATCTTACCATCAGGCGTGATATTCGGCGTTGCCTCCAAGCTTAGCGCTGCTTCTCTAAAGCTGGTCGTGGTTGCGCCACTGGCTGAGGCCTCCTGATAAGGAATCTGTGTGCCAGAAGAGACTTTCGCGGTTTGCTTATCAGCGGTTAAGACTTTCGGTGTAGAGATGACCTCACCGCGATTGTCTGCTTGCAAGGCGGACAGTTCAAGGTCGAGCATCACATCAGATAGGCTTAGCAGACCAAAAGCAATACTACCTGCTGGGTTAGAAACACCCAGATCAACGTTTAAATTATCAGGACTGGTAATGTCATAAGAAGGGTAAGAAACCGTTTGCCCGTTAATTGTCGTGGTTTCTATATCAAAATCTTTAAGATCTGCTAGGGTCTGATTGCTACCACCAACCAATAAGCTACGATTGTTGGCTGCCCCATTCGATAAGATACCCCAACGCACACCTATCTCTTTACTAAACGTATCGGTAGCGCTCACGATACGGGCTTCAATCATTACCTGACGGACTGGGATATCAATTTTGCTGATGAGATTGTGTATATTTTCGATACTATCAGCCACGTCTTTAATGATGAGTGTGTTGGTACGCTCATCAATCGTTACCGTGCCACGACTGGATAATAACGTATTGTTGTCATCTACTCGATTTGACAGACTACTGTTGTTATTCGATGCGCCGCTGCCTTGAGAAATAAGTGTTAAGACATCTTGTGCTTTTGCATAGCTCAGACGAATATACTCAGTACGGAGCGGTGCATAAGATTGAACCGCTTGTTGTGCTTCTAGCTCACGAGCTTCTTGCTCTGCAAGCTCTGTAGAAGGCGCGACCAAAATGACATTACCGTTTTCGCGCTTACCTAAATTTTTACTTTTTAAGATAATATCAAGCGCTTGATCCCAAGGCACATTAATCAGACGCAACGTAATATTACCAGCGACTGAATCGCTAGCCACAACATTCATCTCAGTGAACTGCGCTAATATATCTAGAACACTACGAATTTCAACGTCTTGAAACTCCATAGACAATGGCTCGCCGCTATATACTCTTTCTTCAAGCGTCGGCTCTCGTAACAGCTCAGGCTTGTCGATACTGATACTTAATTGATTGCCTGACTGGTAAGCTTGATATTCGTAGTCCTCAGTCATGTTAATAGTGACAACACCATTTTGACCTTGGTTTTTTGTATCAATACTACTAACCAGACCGCTATTAATATTTAATCGACGCAACAGGTTTCTAGGAACCGTACTACCCGTTAGGCGCACTACGAGCTTGTTGCCTTGACGCTGTACATCTACCGGAATGGCTTCATTGGCAAGTACCATACTGACGTTGCCACCACCGTCACTACCTGCCGAAAAATTGACCGCGCTTAGACCGTCATAACTGTACTGTCTACTTACTTGTGAGGAAGCGAGCTGCGGATTTAGTAGTGGATTAACTCTTACCACCATCGTGTCGGCTGGCACTTCGTTTTTTACTACTGTCGTACTGGTTGTTTGGACAGCCGCCACAGGAGTAGCACTCGTCTCGACAATTGGTGTCACGACTGCCGTGGTGGTTATACCATTGTTGTTATTGAGGACATCTTGTATAGGGTCGCTAGTAATTACTGGACGGTTAGGATCAGTAATTGTCAATAGCAGATCATTACCCTCAATCGCTGTTGTGTAATTTCCTGACTGTTTGAGACCAACGATAAGGCGCGTTGTGCTATCGCTACTCAACGTGGTGACATCGTTGACCATACCAATATTGTATTCGTTAAAGCGACTAGTAAGACCGTTTTGCACTTGTTCAAAATCTAGTACCAAGCGGCTAGGATCATCAAGTTGGTAGGCTGCCGGCAATACAGGTAGTCCTGCAAACCCCAAACGCATTTGTGTCACTGCTGGTGCCGTTTGTACCACAGAGACATTATTGATACGCTGATCCGCATGAGCGCTATTGCTTACTGCTACCATGCTCACTGCCAATGCTGAAATGGCAAAAGCAGAAGAAACGCGGTTACTCATCGTCATTACCTTGTTATTGCGTACTGTCATTATTTATTCCTCAAAAAATCTGCCGACTTAGCTTATGGGGGATACCAGCGACTGGGGTTTTTCAACAAACCCTGCGCGGCTGTCTGGCACAATTTCAATCAAGTTAATCTGGGTCGGCGTGATTTCAACAATACGGCCGTCATTCAATCCAAGATAATCACCTACCTTCACACTAGCAACTGAACCATCAGGGCGTTGTACCAATGCGTATCGCTGACCTTCGGGTGAAACCACGACTCCTCGAAAGATCAGTTGCGATAATTCATATTGCTCAAGTGGTTCTTTGACCCTTGTAATGTCTGGGCGGACGCCATCAATAGACGTCGTAGGACCTTGTACATTGACCAAGCTTGGCGGTAGAAAAGGACTACGCTGCGCGCTGGCACTATAGACAAAATCTTCTACCAGTTCAGCTTGAGGCGGTGGTTCGATAGGCTGTGCTGGCTGGTTACGAATATCAGTCATCGCTTGCTCTGCCATTCCGATACGGTCAGCACAGCCAGCCATAGATACAGCTGAGACACTCAAAGCCAACAACATGGGTAATTTTTGTATACTCATTAGTTGCCTCCTGCGTTTGTATCAGTAGCGACTGCTGCTTCATCTTCAGGAGCAGCTTCTTTGGAACGATAAGTCTTCGTTTGCAGTACCAAATTCAGTTCTGGTAAAACATCCAAACTCGGCTGCGGGTTACTCACTTCAAAATCATGCATAGTAATGATTCGAGGTAATGCAGCAAGGCCACTGATAAAGCTACCAAATTGATGATACTCACCCAAAGCCGCGATACGGATCGGCTGCTCAATAAAGAATTCGTTTTCAATTTCAGGCTCTACTGATATATCTTGGAAACGAATATTACTACCGACGCCTGTCATATTGATACCTTCTACCAATTCTGACACACGGGTATCTTTTGGCAACTGATCTAACAAGGTATTAAATTCAGTTTCCATTTGAACAACTTGCGCTTGATAAGCCTCTAAGTGACGCGCACGTGACTCTTTTTCACGGTAGCTGTCAAGCAAGGTCTGTTGCTGACTCTCAGCTGCCTTGATCTCATCTATTTTGCTGCTAATTGGTAGCGCCCATGACAGTGCTGCGATAAAGGTAATAATAAGACCAATTACCGTTACCTTTACTGGTAATGGCCAGCTGCCATAGTTCTCAGAATCCAACGATTCAAAGCTGCGGCGGAATTCATTTAAGTCAAACTGCTTTTTCGGTTTTAACGCCGTTTTCTTAGTTTTGACTAGGCTTTTTTTGCGGACAAGTTTCATAACTCCCCTCCCACACCATCTTCAGCAGGAACAGGTGTCTCAGATTGTACTTTAGTCGTTATCACAAACTGCACATAACTGTCTTCAGGGTATACAGGGCGTGGTTGTTCGCCAGTAGCGACAGTGTTATTAAGTACTGGAGCTGCTTCATAAGCACTGATATTCTGCTGAATATTACTCACTGCCGAGTTACCCATCCACTTACTACTATCTAAGTTACGAATCAAGCTCGACACAATATTTGGATTGTCTGCAAGACCTGTCAGAGTCAAAACATCGCCTTCGCGTTTTAGGTTATTCAAATAGAGTGCTGGTGGAATGGCACGAGCCAAGTCATCCCATAAGCGTACAGGAACCGGACGGCGACCCTGCAAGTCCTGAATAACCTGCATACGCGAGATAATATCTTCACGGCGCTGTTCTAAACTGTCAATTTCAGTGAGTGCCGTATCTAAGCGTGCGTTTTCTTGTTCAATTAATGCATTGGCATCAAGCTGCTCATCGAGCTCATTATTGAAATAGCTCCATGAAGCAAATGCAGCCAGTAAAGTGAGTAGAGTCACTGCGACTACCAGAGTCATAAACTCTTTGTTGCGACGGTCACGCTCTTCTTGTCGCCAAGGTAAAAGGTTAATACGAGCCATTAGTCAAAGCTCCTTAACGCA
This sequence comes from Psychrobacter sp. PP-21, assembly GCF_033790785.1. Lineage (NCBI taxonomy): Bacteria > Pseudomonadati > Pseudomonadota > Gammaproteobacteria > Moraxellales > Moraxellaceae > Psychrobacter > Psychrobacter sp. PP-21. Next base: position 136,515 of record NZ_JAMYEB010000004.1, read on the forward strand.
AGACCGCATGCAGCCATTAGGCTTGGTGCATCAATGGTCAATTGCTCATTATCAATATTAGGCGCAATGGTCATATTGGTAAATGGATTGGCCACACTAACACTCACCCCGAGTTTTTGTTGTGCCAATCCAGCGAGACCTGCGATAGAGCTACTACCGCCTGCAAGTACTACATGGTCAATACTGCTGTACTGACTAGAAGAGAAATAAAACTGCAAAGAACGAGTGATTTGTTGAATGGTACTTTCTATAAAGGGGGTCAAGATTTCAGGATAGTAATCATCAGGCAATGTGCGCTCACGTTTGCTCAGCGTTGCTTCTTCAAACGATAATCCGTAGCGATTCTGGATGGCTTCTGTCAGTTGCACACCGCCAAATAACTGCTCACGACTATAAATAAACTCGCCATTTTTTGCGATATACAAGGTAGTTTGATTATGACCAATATCTACCAATGCAACCAACTCCGGCATGTTTGGCAGATTGTCTACCATCAACCCAAAAGCGCGTTCAATAGCATGTGACTCAATATCCATGACCTTGGCTTGCATACCACCAAATGTGAGGGCATCAACACGTTGGTCGACGTTTTCTGAGCGAGAGGCTGCGAGCAACACTTGCACCATATTGTCATCAACTAAAGACGGGCCTAGTACCTCAAAGTCGAGATTGACGTCTTCTAGTGGATAAGGCACATACTGGTCAGCATCCAAACGTATTTGTGCTTCGCGCTCAACATCGTTTAGCACCATATCCATGTCAATGATTTTGGTAATGACAGCAGATCCTGACACAGCTGTTGCCGCATTACTGCCCGCCACCTGGCAACGTCTCGCTAGACTGGCTATAATGTTGCCAACCGCTTCTGTGTCTACTAAGAGTTTGTCAACGACTATACCTTCCGGTATTCTCTCGATACCATAAGATTTGAGATGGAACATGCCTTGTTGGCGCTGTATGTCAACCAACTTCACTGAAGTGGCACAAATATCCACACCAATCAAATGTCGACTTTTAGAAGTAAATAGCCTCACAAACTCTATACCTTATATTAAGTGTACAATCTGATAGTTATTTGTAATAATTGAATACAATACTTTACTTAATTGATAGATTCAAGCGTTTAAAAATATATTAAGGCCTACTTACACATTTATTATGACCTGTTGATTTTGTTCAAGGTATAATAAGTTATCCGCTACAAATTCTAATTAATAAGTCTTATTATGGCCAAAAAAAATGCTACCGCTCGTCTCATTCACTTTTTGGTGGGGCTTTTTGTCGCTTGTCTAGCATTGGCAGTCATCTTAGCACTTGCTGTGCCCATTGGTTTTTATGGCATGGCGATGTATTTATCGCCGACTCTGCCTAGCACTCAAGAAATCAAAACTGCCAACCTAGAAATGCCATTGCAGATTTATAGTAGTGATGAGAAATTGATTGGTCAATATGGTAACCGTTTATCATTGCCAGTCACTTTTGATGAAATACCAAAAGATTTGACTCATGCTTTTTTAGCAGCAGAAGATGCTTCTTTTTTTCAGCATAGTGGTATTAGTATCAAAGGGCTTGGTCGCGCGGTCACTGAAGTTGTCACTGATGATGATAGTCAGACGGGTGGTTCCACTATCACGATGCAGGTTGCTAAAAATTATTTTTTGAGCCCTGAGCGTACCCTAAACCGTAAACTGATGGAATTATTTTTAGCACGTAAAATCGAAGACGAGCTGAGTAAAAACGATATTTTAACTCTATATGTCAATAAGATTTATTTGGGTGAAGGCGCTTACGGTATTCGCGCTGCTGCCAAAAAGTATTATAGTAAATCATTAGACAGTTTAAGTATTGCTGAGATGGCAATGCTTGCTGGTCTACCAAAAGCCCCTTCTAAATACAATCCTGTTGCCAATCCTACGCGGGCTTTGACTCGCCGCAACTGGATTATTGGCCGTATGCATGAGCTTGGCTACATTACCAAGGCTCAACATGATGAAGCCGTAAACTCACCTGTGGGCATCAAACTATATCAAGAAAAGCTTGATGTAAATATGCCTTATTTAGCAGAAATGACGCGTGCTACCTTAGTTGAACGCTACGGTGAGCAAGTCATGCATGGCGGTTGGCGTGTTCGTCTCACAGTCGATAGCAAGGCACAAACGGCGGCAGAGGCTGCCATATTAACCGGGCTGATTGCTTATGAGCATCGTCATGGATGGCGCGGCGCAGAAGCAAATGACGAGCCTCTCGAAAACTTTCAGCGCTATAGCAATATGTCTCCTGCCAAAGTCACCAAAGTCAATTCTCGTAGTTTTGAAGCGACGCTACAATCTGGTGAAAGTGTAACGGTCAACTGGTCTGGCATGAGCTGGGCACGCAAATACATCTCTGCCAACCGTATCGGTTACTACCCTAATAATGCTAGCCAAATAGTGAGCAAAAACGATATTGTCCGCGTGATACCTACCGCAAATGGTAATTGGCAACTAGGGCAGATACCTAAAATACAAGGTAGTCTGGTTTCATTAAATCCAGAAACCGGCGCGGTTAATGCATTAGTAGGCGGTTTTGATTTCAAACACAGTAAGTTTAATAGAGCCTTACAAGGGTGGCGCCAACCTGGCTCTACCATCAAGCCGCTTGTCTATACAGCCGCTTTAGAAAAAGGCTATCGCCCAGACAGTATCGTATCTGATCGTCCTATTCAAGTAGGCGACTGGAAGCCTAAAAATTCGGACGAACGTTTCTTGGGCGATATCACCTTGCGCCGTGGCTTGTACCTGTCTCGCAACTTGGTTTCTATCCGCTTACTACAGGCCATTGGTATCTCCGATGCCCGTAACTTACTAGATGAGTTTGGCTTAGACAAAGAAAAACTACCAACGACTTTATCGCTAGCACTCGGCGCAGGACAAGCAACTCCTTTACAAATGGCAACGGCCTATTCGACCTTTGCCAACGGTGGTCATCGTGTACAGCCCTACTTTATTGAGCAAATCTATAATTATAAGAACGAGCTACTATTCCAAGCCAACCCTCTCCAAGCCTGTGCATTGTGTTTCAACGAGCAACTCGAAGAGGTCAATAAAACACTATTAGAGGAATACAATCAATCACTCGAAGATGAGACTAGCACCACCGATGAGTCGACTACTGAAGAGTTAGAGAGTGATGGAGAGACTGAAGAAGAAGCTACTACTGTTGCCGATAATGAGATCTACAACGCAGGTCCACAGTCAGATCGCTTAAAAGCGCCTGCTGTACAGTACATCATGGCCAAACAAGCACCGCGAATACTAAAACCTAGAGTCGCATTTGAGATGGCAGATATCCTACGTGATGTCGTGCAGCGCGGTACTGCAGTACGAGCAAAAGCTTTGGGACGTGATGATATTGGCGGCAAAACTGGTACCACCAATGAAGCTAAAGACGCCTGGTTTGCAGGGTTTCATCCTACCAATGCAACAGTAGTATGGATGGGCTTTGATCAACCGACATCTATGGGTCGCCGTGAGTACGGTGGCGTGGCCGCCCTGCCCGTTTGGATAGACTTCATGAAAGCACAGCTCGAAGACACACCAAATCAGTGGGTATCTATTAATAATCGCTCAAAATCTAAAAAGCAACAACAGCAAATTATAGAAATGACTGATGATGGCATTGTCTCTAATGCTGCTGACGATGATGAGTTATCCGATACCAATCAACCTGCAAAACCGGTTAAAACTCAAACCCAGCAGCGCAAACCAACTGCCCCTGAACCTATCGAAAACTCAAGCATTTCACAGACACAGGCATCGGGCAACAGTCGGAGTACTGACGGATCATCACAGAATGCTTTGTCAGCAACACCCGTTCAGCGTATGCCACCAATGCCAGAGTAGTTTCTATAAATTTATAGCACGTATTTAGAGCAAAAAGACCTGTCCAGTAATCACTGAACAGGTCTTTTTTTATGCTATTAGTTATTATCTCATTTATACTTCCAAGCAATTTTATTAGAACTCAACCATCCCTGCACGCAACTGCTCAATCAACTCTAAAAGCTGTTGACGCCATTCGCGTATCGTGGCCTCATCAGGTAGCCACTGATTCGATAGAGTAACAACATTAACAATAAGATCTGGTGATACTGAGTTGTCGTTTGGTGTATTGTCTACAACAGTATCTGGTGGTACCGCATAGAGACAGCGTTGATAAGCACGCTCTATATTTGCCACAAAACCTTGCTGCTGCAATTGCTGTAAGCGCTGAATCTCAGGAGATACTTGCGTACGCTCGCTCAGTGCTTGCTCAATATCGAGCAACGTTGGTGCCGTCATGTTTAAACTATAGAAATGACCCAGTTCTTGAATAAATGCTAATAGTGCGCCATGCAAATGGAAAATAGCGGTTTCACAATGTGCCTGGTATAACTGCTTGTCATTGGAGCCGCCTGCTGCTTGGCAAGATAAACGACAAAAATATAGCTTTTGATTGGTTCGATCTGCTTGGTATTTAGCGACGCGTGTTTTACCTGCCATTTGCTAATTGTCCTTTTATAAATAGTGAATTAGAGCCTATTTCCCAGTGTACTATTTTTTTAGATGATAGCACCATGCCTTTCTCAGTTTTTTACACGCACAAAAAAGCCAGCAACTTAGGCTGGCTTTTTATCAAATTAAGAATGAATCAAGATACTTAATACGATTAGTTGTCTTGATTTAACTCTTGAGCAAATGCTTCATCAAAGCTAGCGAAGTCTTTGCTATCAGTGCTTGCAGTCATATCAAACGCAGCATTCAGATCTTTATCTTGTAGCTTCTGATCTGCTGTTTCTTTACGTGCTTTATGATAAGCAAGACCAGTACCAGCAGGAATCAAGCGACCAACAACCACGTTTTCTTTCAGACCACGTAGCTCATCGACTTTACCAGTCACAGCAGCAGCAGTTAGTACACGGGTTGTTTCCTGGAAAGACGCCGCTGAGATAAAGCTTTCAGTTGCAAGGCTGGCTTTGGTGATACCTAACAATTGACGCTCAAACTGTACTGGGAATTTATCTTCCGCTTCTAGCTTAGCATTCAATGCTTTAATATCTGCATATTCGACCTGATCACCTTTGAAGTGACTTGAGTCGCCGCCGTCAGTAATCTCAACTTTACGCAGCATCTGACGAATGATAACTTCGATGTGCTTGTCGTTGATTTTTACACCCTGCAAGCGATAAACGTCCTGTACTTCATTGACAATATAATCAGCAAGCGCAGTTTGTCCTTTCAGACGTAAGATATCATGTGGGTTCTGTGGACCATCAGCGATCACTTCACCACGTGCTACCGTCTCGTTTTCAAAGACGTTGATTTGACGCCATTTCGGGATTAGCTCTTCATGTACTTCACCATCTTCATTAGTAATAATGAAGCGGTTTTTACCCTTGGTCTCTTTACCGAAGCTTACCACACCAGTCATTTCTGCCATGATGGCATGATCTTTTGGACGACGTGCTTCGAACAAGTCAGCAACACGTGGTAGACCACCAGTAATATCTTTTGTACCAGAAGACGCTTGTGGTACACGGCCTAGAATCGAACCGGCTGCTACTTTCTCACCATCGCTCACGCGGATGATCGTTTCAGCTGGTAAGAAGTAAACCACTTCTTTGCCTTCATCAGTGTTCAAGATAATCGCAGGACGTAAGTCTTTTGCTGAGCTTGAACGGTCACGAGTCGCTAGAATCTCAAACGAGCTCATACCAGTCGCATCATCAACTTTTACTGTTGCAGTCATACCATCAGTGATGTCACTGAAGCGTGCTGTACCAGCAAATTCTGTGATAATTGGATGCGTATGCGGATCCCATTTAGCGATAGTTTGACCGCCTTCAACCTGCTCTTCGTCTTTCACAAGGACGCTTGAACCATATGGTACTTTATAGCGCTCACGCTCACGGCCAAGCTCATCGGTCAATGCGATTTCAGCTGAACGCGATACGATGACTAAGTGACCATCGGTATGCTGTACTGTTTTCATGTTCTCAAAGTGCGCTTGACCAGCATTACGTACAGAGATGCTGTTGTCTACAGAAGCTGAGCTCGCGGCCCCGCCCACGTGGAACGTACGCATGGTTAACTGAGTACCCGGCTCACCGATAGACTGAGCAGCCATAACACCAACTGACTCGCCAATGTTCACTTTATGACCACGTGCAAGGTCACGACCATAACACTGTGAACACACGCCATGTTCGATATTACAAGTAATAACTGAGCGCACCCAGATATCATCGATTGCGTTGTTATCTAGAACGTTAACCCAGTACTCATCAATCAATGTACCCGCTGGAATCAAGATCTTATCAGCATCATCATTGTACGCAACATCGCGTGCAGTAACACGACCCAGTACTAGCTCACCTAGCTTCTCAATGATTTCACCACCTTGGATATGTGGTTTCATGAGTAGGCCTTCTTCGGTACCACAATCATCGCTAGTGATAACCAAATCTTGCGCCACATCAACCAGACGACGAGTTAGGTAACCCGAGTTAGCTGTTTTCAGTGCGGTATCCGCTAGACCTTTACGTGCACCGTGAGTTGAGATGAAGTACTGTAGTACGGTCAAACCTTCACGGAAGTTAGCTTTAATCGGCGTCTCAATAATTGAGCCATCCGGTTTCGCCATCAGACCACGCATACCTGCCAACTGACGAATCTGTGCCGCACTACCACGAGCACCAGAATCCGACATGATGAAGATAGAGTTAAATGATTTTTGCTCGTCTTCTTCACCCTGTGCATTAATAACTTTATCTGTTGCCAAGTTGTCCATCATCGCCTTAGCGACTTTGTCATTAGTACGTGACCAAATATCAACGACTTTGTTATAGCGCTCACCAGCAGTTACGAAACCTTGCTCGAACTGATCTTCGATTTCGCGTACTTCGCCTTCTGCCACTTCGATAATATTCTTTTTCAGTGGTGGAATGACCATGTCATCGATACCGATAGACACACCAGATAGCGTTGCTTGAGCAAAACCAAGATACATCAATTGGTCAGCAAACATAACACTTTCTTTGACGCCAACTTTACGGTAGCAAGAGTTAATCAAACGAGAGATGTTTTTCTTCGTCATCTCTTGGTTACACTCATCAAACGTCATACCTTTAGGCATGATGTTCCAGATAAGTAGACGACCAGCAACCGTATCTTTGATACTGATTTCTTTGGTCTCGTTACCGTCTTCGTCAATTTGCGTCTCAGTAACACGCACTTTGATCTTAGCGTTTACATGTAGATCGTTTGAACCAATTGCACGCAATGCTTCATTAACGGTAGCAAAAATCATGCTCTCGCCTTTGGCATTGATAGACGAACGACTGATGTAATATAGACCCAGTACAACATCCTGAGATGGTACGATGATCGGATCACCATTCGCAGGTGACAAGATGTTGTTGGTAGACATCATCAAGGCACGTGATTCTAACTGTGCTTCTAGCGTCAATGGCACGTGAACGGCCATTTGGTCACCATCGAAATCGGCGTTGAATGCAGTACAAACAAGCGGATGCAGCTGGATTGCTTTACCTTCGATCAATACTGGCTCAAATGCTTGCAAGCCCAAACGGTGAAGTGTTGGCGCACGGTTAAGAAGTACTGGATGCTCACGGATAACCATGGCCAGCATATCCCACACTTGTGGCTCTTCACGCTCTACCATCTTTTTGGCAGCTTTAATCGTAGTTGCTAGACCATGAGACAATAGCTTGTTATAAGTAAATGGCTTAAATAATTCTAGAGCCATTTTCTTAGGTAGACCACACTGATGTAGACGTAGTGTTGGACCTACAACGATAACCGAACGACCAGAGTAATCGACACGCTTACCAAGTAAGTTCTGACGGAAACGACCTTGCTTACCTTTGATCATATCTGCCAAAGATTTCAATGGACGCTTGTTACTACCAGTGATGGCACGACCGCGACGACCGTTATCAAGCAACGCATCTACTGACTCTTGCAACATACGCTTTTCGTTACGTACGATGATATCAGGTGCGCTTAGCTCAAGTAGACGCTTAAGACGGTTATTACGGTTGATCACGCGGCGATACAGATCGTTTAGATCTGATGTCGCAAAGCGGCCACCTTCTAGCGGTACTAGAGGACGCAAATCTGGTGGTAGTACTGGCAAGATATTCATTACCATCCACTCAGGCTTATTATTAGAATCACGGAATGCTTCTAATAATTTGAGACGCTTAGACATCTTCTTAAGCTTAGTCTCAGAACCAGTTTGTGGAATCGCTTCACGTAGCTCATCAATTTCAAGATCGATATCGATGTCTTTTAGTAGGTCTTGAACGGCTTCAGCACCCATCTTGGCGGTAAATTCATCACCAAACTCTTCAAGCGCTTTGTAATAATCTTCATCATCAAGCAACTGGTACTTTTCTAAGCTAGTTAGACCAGGCTCAGTTACGATGTAGCTTTCAAAATATAGAACACGCTCGATATCACGTAGCGTCATGTCTAGCAATAGACCGATGCGGCTTGGTAATGATTTCAGGAACCAGATATGCGCCACAGGACTGGCTAGGTCGATATGACCCATGCGATCACGACGAACTTTAGCAGTGGTAACTTCGACACCACATTTTTCGCAGATAACGCCTTGGAACTTACGGCGCTTATATTTACCACATAAACATTCGAAATCTTTTACTGGGCCAAAGATTTTGGCACAAAAAAGACCATCACGCTCAGGCTTGAACGTACGATAGTTAATGGTTTCAGGCTTTTTTACTTCGCCGTGCGACCATGACTTGATGACGTCAGGTGAGGCTAAAGTAATTTGAATGCTATCAAACTCTTGGTTACCGTTGCCGGTAGGGCTTTGCATGATATCGAGTAAATCTTTCAAGTTGCTTCTCCGTTATCTTTATAATCATCTGACAGCGTACTATAGACGCGGATAAGATGAATGAAGGCAATGAATAGGGTTGAGACAAATCACTAAAAGCAGCAGCAACAAAGCAGACTGCCTTTAGTGGACAACTAAGTTAAACAATGGGTTAGTTGCTTTGTTTTAACTCAATATTGATACCCAGTGATTTGATTTCTTTGGTCAGTACGTTAAACGACTCAGGCATGCCTGGATCCATATACTGCTCACCATCAACGATGTTTTTGTACATACGCGTACGGCCTTCAACATCATCCGACTTCACAGTTAACATCTCTTGCAACGTGTACGTCGCGCCATAAGCTTCTAGTGCCCATACTTCCATCTCACCGAAGCGCTGACCACCAAACTGAGCTTTACCGCCGAGTGGCTGCTGCGTCACTAGAGAGTAAGAACCTGTTGAACGCGCATGCATTTTGTCATCAACCAAATGGTTCAATTTGAGCATGTACATGTAACCAACGGTTACTTTACGGTCAAACTTCTGACCAGTACGACCATCATACAGTGTCTGCTGACCATCGCGATCCATACCAGCAAGCTCAAGCAGATCTTTGACTTGGCTTTCTCTTGCGCCATCAAATACCGCTGTACCCATTGGAACACCGCCACGTAAGTTAGCTGCTAGCGCCATGATGTCGTCATCATTCAAGCTATCAAGATCAACTTGCTCACCGCCAACTTGGTTATAAATTTTGTCCAAGAAGTCGCGTAGCTCTTTGATTGCTGCTTGAGATTTGAGCATACCGTCAATCTTCTCGCCCAACCCTTTCGCTGCCATACCCAAATGCGTCTCTAGAACCTGACCGATGTTCATACGAGATGGTACACCAAGCGGGTTCAATACGATGTCAACGGTATTACCATTTTCATCATAAGGCATGTCTTCAACTGGCATGATGCGCGAGACAACACCTTTGTTACCATGACGACCAGCCATCTTATCACCAGGCTGAATACGACGCTTAACCGCTAGATATACTTTAACGATTTTTTGTACGCCATGTTGCAGGTCATCACCAGCAGTCAATTTGCGTTTTTTCTCAGCAAATTTCACATCGATATCTTTTTGCTTATCAACCAAGTAATCAGAAATCTGGGTCAAACGCTCAGAGATTTCTTCTTCTACTGGTTGGATATCAAGCAATGTCTCAAGGCTCATGTCTTTCATGTCAGCCAAAGCCATTACCGTACCCGCTTTTAGACCAGCACCGCCACTGACTTTTTGGCCATCTAATAGATTACCAATACGACCACGAGCTGCTTCTTCAAAGATACGTAGCTCTTCTTTCAAATCTTTGCGATAGCTATCAAGCTGCGATTTTTCAATCGCTCTTGCGCGTGCGTCTTTTTCAACGCCATCACGGGTGAAGACCTGTACATCAATAACCGTACCTTTGCTTGAAGTTGGTACGCGTAGCGACGTGTCTTTCACGTCAGCCGCTTTTTCGCCAAAGATAGCCCGTAGTAGTTTCTCTTCTGGCGTTAGTTGTGTTTCACCTTTTGGCGTCACTTTACCAACTAAAATATCACCAGCGTCAACTTCAGCACCGATATAAACGATACCTGCTTCGTCAAGGCTTGATAAGGCTGCTTCACCAACGTTTGGAATATCAGCAGTGATCTCTTCTGTACCTAGCTTGGTATCACGAGCCACACAAGTCAATTCTTGGATATGAATAGTAGTGAAGCGATCTTCTTTCACGACTTTTTCAGATAGCAAGATTGAATCTTCGAAGTTATAACCGTTCCACGGCATAAATGCGATGCGAATGTTCTGACCAAGTGCTAGCTCACCAAGATCCGTTGAAGGGCCATCAGCCAAGATATCACCCAAAGCAATCTCATCACCTTGGTTAACGATAATACGTTGGTTGATACAGGTGTTCTGGTTAGAGCGCGTGTATTTAATCAAGTTATAGATATCGATACCCGCTTCACCAGCAGTCATCTCGTCTTCGTTCACACGAACCACGATACGTGAGGCATCAACATCTTCAATCACACCGCCACGCTTAGCAATAACACAAACACCAGAGTCACGAGCAACATGACGCTCCATACCGGTACCCACTAGCGGCTTATCAGCACGTAGCGTAGGAACGGCCTGACGCTGCATGTTCGAGCCCATCAAGGCACGGTTAGCATCATCATGCTCTAGGAACGGAATCAGACCTGCTGCAACCGATACTACCTGACTTGGTGACACATCCATATGCGTCACTTTTTCTGGAGGCATACGAACAAACTCACCATAGCTACGAACACTGACCATCTCGTCAGATAACGCGCCTTCTGGAGTTATTGGTGAATCAGCCTGTGCAATGACCGTACCGACTTCTTCAATAGCTGATAGATACTCAATAACGTCAGTCACTTTACCATCAACCACACGGCGATAAGGTGTCTCTAGGAAACCAAAGCTGTTGGTTTTAGCAAAGGTCGCTAGTGAGTTGATCAGACCAATGTTTGGACCTTCAGGAGTCTCAATAGGACATACACGGCCATAATGGGTATCATGTACGTCACGTACTTCAAAGCCTGCACGCTCACGAGTTAGACCACCAGGTCCTAATGCTGATACACGGCGCTTATGAGTAACTTCAGACAACGGGTTGTTCTGATCCATAAACTGTGACAACTGGCTTGAACCAAAGAATTCTTTCACTGCAGCCGCTACTGGCTTAGAGTTGATCAAATCTTGTGGTGACAAGTTGTCTGATTCCGCTGAGCTTAAACGCTCTTTGACCGCACGCTCAACACGTACTAGACCAACACGGAATTGGTTTTCTGCCATCTCGCCCACTGAACGAATACGGCGGTTACCAAGATGATCGATATCATCGACGTCGCCGCGACCATTACGAATCTCGATAAGCTCTTTTAGAACATTAACGATATCATCGTTGGTCAATACACTGCGTTCGCGCTGTACATCAGGATCATCAGTGTTATCGAATTCTAAACCAAGACGACGGTTGAATTTCATACGACCGACGTTTGATAAGTCATAACGATCTGCGTTGAAGAACATGCTCTCAAATAACTTTTCGGCAGTTTCAACCGTTGGTGGCTCACCTGGACGCATGACTTTGTAGATTTCGATCAATGCTTCTTCACGGCTTGAGGTGCTATCAGCACGTAGCGTATCAGCAATATAACTACCTTGATCGATATCGTTGGTAAATAGAATGCTGAACTCTTTGATGGCACCACTGGCTTCAAATGAGTTCAATTTAACCAATAACTCATGGTCAATTGGCGTATTTGCTTTAGCAATGACTTCGTCATTAACAACGATATCTTCTGCTAAGATACGCTCATATAAATACTCATCAGGCACAGCAATCTTCGTCATACCTGCTTCTTCAAGCTGACGGATGCGGCGTGCATTGATACGTTTGCCCTGCTCTACGATAACGTCACCTTCAGGTGATACGATATCAAACTGCGCCATCTCACCACGCAAGCGATCAGCGACTAAATCAATCTCGAACGTCTCTTCGGCTTTATAAACAGCAACTTTATCAAAGAACAAATCTAAGATTTCAGAAGTGGTCAGACCAAGTGCACGCAGAATGATCGATGCAAGCAGCTTACGGCGACGGTCAATACGAGCAAAGACTAAGTCTTTTGCATCAAATTCAAAATCTAACCATGAACCACGGTAAGGGATAATACGTGCGTTATATAGCACTTTACCACTTGAATGCGACTTACCTTTATCATGATCAAAGAAGACGCCAGGTGAACGATGTAGCTGAGAGACGATAACACGCTCAGTACCATTGATAATAAAGGTACCGTTCGCAGTCATCAAAGGCATCTCGCCCATATAGACGCTTTGCTCACGGATATCTTTGATAGCAGCTTTGCTATCTTTGTCTTTGCTGTCTTTGTCTTTGATGATCAAACGGATTTTGACACGCATTGGCGCAGCAAACGTTGAACCACGTAAGATACACTCACGCTCATCAAATTCAGGCGTGCCTAAATAGTACTCAACAAATTGCAACTCAGCGTTACCAGAGTGACTCTCAATTGGGAAAATAGAGGAATACGCAGCTTGCAAACCAGTATTCTCACGAGCTTTTGGCTTTTTGTGCTCTTGCAAAAATTGCTCGTAAGAATCTACTTGAATAGACAGTAAATAGGGAACGTCCATTACAGTGGGCAATTCAGCAAAACTTTTGCGAATACGCTTTTTTTCAGTATAAGAATATGCCATCGAGAGTCCTTACAGTAAACGTGGAAACAAATTAAAAGCGCGGCTAGCATGCATAAATAAGATGCATACTTAGCGACGTAAACGATAATATAAAACGGGTCTTCGTGTTCAGTTCATGTCTTTTCTGTCAATTACTACTTTACTCATCAGTGCTTACCTAGCACATTTCACTTAATCTCATTGTTGATTGCTATATTCATGGTAGGTGAATCAGTCTATATGACTGTTGCGACCAAGAAATTCAACATCATATAATATCTTGCCTATCAGGCTAAACTTACAAATACTTTGCTAGAAATAGAGTCAGTTGAGATTGCATATAAACTACTTGCCATCTAAACTACTTCTAAATAAGCTACTTACTACCAAACCATGACCCTACACGTATAAGCGGTCTATGAATCTAAATGCCGACAATAATGCCACACCAAGTAGGCACCTTGAGATCAACAGCTTTTTTCAGAATTAAGAATCGGGGTAACTATAACTTTTAGAATCAGTATAAACTATAGTGTTGATAGGAAAGCATGCAGACACAAAAAAATGCCAAACATCTACGGACGTTTAGCTCATATTAACTGATTTCAAAAACTGGTATGTGTGCTTGCATGTATATCGTCTGTCCTTTTGATGGGTATCCACCGTGATGTTGCATACGTATGTTGGCAGACACAAAAGGTCAAGCTACGAATTATAATAAAAAAAAGCTGGCAATGCAAGGCATTACCAGCTTTTTTTCGTACAGTGTTAAACTTATTTTAGTTCAACAGTTGCACCAGCTTCTTCAAGCTTCTTCTTCAACTCTTCAGCTTCAGCTTTAGATGCAGCTTCTTTGATTGGAGCTGGAGCGCTTTCAACCAAATCTTTTGCTTCTTTCAAGCCAAGGCCAGTCGCTTCACGTACAGCTTTAATTACAGCTACTTTCTTCTCACCAAAGCTAGCAAGAACTACGTCAAACTCGTCTTTTTCTTCAGCAGCAGCAGCAGGACCAGCAGCAGCAGGTGCAGCAGCGGCAACAGCAGCTGTTACGCCGAATTTTTCTTCCATGTCGCTGATTAGCTCAACGATATCCATTACTGACATTTCAGCGATTGCATTTAACACGTCATCTTTAGATAGTGCCATGAGAACTCTCCGTTATCTGATAAAAATTAATTGATTCTAATATCGCTTTGACCGCTTGCCACCATTTCAAATAGGTGTGGCAATAAAGTGCAATCAAGGTTAGCGATGTTAAAGTTACGTTAAAACAAGCAATTAAGCAGCTTCTTTTGCGTCTTTGATTGCCGCTACAGTGCGAACGAACTTGCCAGGAACAGCGTTCATAGTCTGGACAAGCTTGGTCACTGGTGCATTCATAGTAGCCATCAAGATAGAGATTGCTTCGTCGCGAGTTGGTAGCTTCGATACGCGCTCTAGCTCTTCTGGACCATAAACTTCACCACCGACTGATACTAATTTGGTCTCTAAAGCTTTGTTATCTTTGCTAAAGTCGAAAACGACTCGAGCGGCAGATCCCAAATCTTCCATAGAGAAAGCCAAAAGTAGTGGACCAGTCATACGGTCTGACATGCTCTCAAACTTAGTGCCTTCAAAAGCGCGTTTTGCTAGTGTATTTTTTACCACTTTCAAAACAACGCCTTTATCACGGGCTTGTTCGCGCAGCTTAGTAAGCTGTGCAACACCAATTCCATGATACTCGGCAGCTACTGCTGAGTAAGCATTAGCAGCAACTTCAGACACTTCAGCCACAACTTGTTGTTTTTGTTCTAGCGTTAATGCCATAAGTTGACTCCTTTAATCTTATCAATCTACTAATAGTAAAAATGCTAAAAACCGAAGTTTATCTGCCTTTGGACTAAAAGCTACGACTGACTTGATACGACACATTACCAACTGATTCGATTAATAAAAAAAGTATCAACTGGTAACGACTGATTACGGCACCGTTATCAGAATGACGTTGAGTAATAGTTTGGAGATCGTATAAACAATCATACCGCTCTATTGCCTCGTGTCTTAAACTGTGTGGGCCACCGTCTGCGTAGGACAACTAAGATTTTCATCTGTCGTCGATTAACAAAAGTGACTCATTGTCATAAAAAACTATCCGAAGATCGTTATTTATGATGTTAAACCACTCTCTACCTACGGTCTTAGACAGCGTAGCAAATGCTACGCTGACCTAATTCTTCAAAAATTCTTTGTGCTCATCATTCAAAATATTCAACGTGCAAATATTAAGAGATAGAGATTTCAATTATTTTGCAGTGCGATAAGGTACTGGATCGATCGTTAGACCTGGACCCATAGTGCTAGACAAAGTGATTTTCTTGATGAAAGTACCTTTAGACGTAGCAGGCTTAGCACGCTTAAGATCTGAGATTAGTGCTTGAGCATTTTGGATAACTTGCTCAGCAGTGAAACCTACTTGACCGATAGTGGTATGGATGATACCAGCTTTATCAACACGATACTGCGCTTGACCCGCTTTTGCGTTAGTCACAGCTTCAGCAACGTTTGGCGTTACTGTACCAACTTTTGGGTTAGGCATTAGACCACGTGGACCTAGGATTGTACCCAATTGACCAACAACACGCATTGCATCAGGAGCGGCGATAACAACATCAAAGTCCATGTTGCCTGCTTTGATTTCTTCTGCTAGGTCTTCAAAACCAACAATGTCTGCACCAGCTTCTTTAGCGGCTTCAGCAGCAGCGCCTTGAGCAAATACAGCAACGCGTTTGGTTTTACCAGTACCAGCAGGTAGATTGGTTGCGCCACGAACCACTTGATCAGATTTACGTGGGTCAACGCCCAAGTTTACTGCGATATCAATAGATTCTTTAAATTTTAGAGCTGGCAAATCGTTTAAGATTTGAACCGCTTCTTCAAGCGTGTATTGCTTTTCGTTATCAATACGGCTTTGAATTTCTTTTTGACGTTTGGTTAGCTTGCTCATTTACACACCCTCCACGGTAATACCCATTGAACGTGCAGTACCAGCGATGGTACGGACAGCAGCGTCAAGATCAGCAGCAGTTAAGTCTGCATTTTTGGTCTTAACGATTTCTTCTAGTTGTGCACGGTCAACTTTACCAACTTTAGCTGTGTTCGGTGTACCTGAACCTTTAGCAATACCAGCAGCCTTACGTAGTAAGTATGCAGCAGGTGGTGACTTCATGATGAAGGTAAAAGACTTATCGCTGTATACCGTGATCTCAGTTGGGATCGGTAGACCTGGCTCTTGGCCTGAGGTCGCAGCGTTAAATTCTTTACAGAACGCCATGATGTTCACGCCTTTTTGACCCAAAGCTGGACCAATAGGTGGTGAAGGGTTAGCTTTGCCTGCAGGCACTTGCAGTTTGATGTAACCATCAATCTTCTTAGCCATGATACTCTCCTAAATGGGTGATAACGCCAAGCCAAATCATTATCTGATGTGACGGGAGGCTCCCCGGTTGATGAAATTTTTGCTGAACTAGTCTAGTTTTTCAACTTTACTAAACTCAAGCTCAACCTGTGTAGGTCGATTAAATACGTTTACCGTTAGATGTAGCTTAGACTTTTCGTAATCGACCTTTTCAACCATTCCTTTGAAATCAGTGAATGGACCGTCGATAACCAATAACTCTTCGCCCGGCTCAAATAGCGTCTTAGGACGTGGGTCAGTTTCAGTCTGGTTCAAACGGTTCAAAATGCGGTCAGCTTCTACTTGCGTAATCGGTGCCGGCATCTCAGGCGTACCACCGATGAAGCCCATAATACGAGGACAGTCTTTTACGATGTGCCACGTATTATCGTTCATTTCCATCTGAATCAATACATATCCTGGAAAGAACTTACGCTCACTTTTACGTTTTTTGCCGTCTTTCATTTCGACGACTTCTTCAGTAGGAACCAATACATCACCGAATGACTCAGTAAAGTCACTGCGGTTAATACGATCAGTTAATGAACGTTGTACTTGTTTTTCATATCCTGAAAACGCTTGGACAATATACCAACGCATATCACGCTCCTGATCGTTATAAATAAGTTGATGTGAGTAAATGTCTCGCTAATGGTCACCAATACGCGCCATTAACCGATAAAGATACCAACGAACCAATTAAAGAAATTATCTAATAACCAAATAAAAAACCCAACAATCCCGATCACGACAATCACTTGCCATGTGTATTGAAAGGTTTCGTCTTTACCTGGCCATGTCACTCGGCGAAGCTCAACAGCCGCATCTTTTAACAATATTTTAAAAGCACGACCTTGATGCGTTAATGCCAAGCATACTAATGCAAATACGATAAGTGCAACAATGATACCAATACGGACCCAAACATCATTGGCTGGTTGCCAATAGCCTGGTAAGTATTGATTAACGAGAGTCGCACCGATCAAAACAGCTGCAGCAAGTAGCCACAAAATCAAATCTTTTATTGAGCCAGTCTTAGCCACTTCAACAGCAGTAGTACCGCTCGCTGAGATGTGCTTATCTTTAGACAGCATTCCACCAGCAACCGCCTTGGCATCAGATAACTTAGTCTCGAGGTTATCTTGATCATTGCTCATAAAGAACTCGCTTCGGAGATGGTGGGGTACAACAAAGATGAGATAAGAAGATGGCAGGCGATGTAGGACTCGAACCTACAACCCTCGGTTTTGGAGACCGATGCTCTACCAATTGAGCCAATCGCCTATGGGTGTAAAGGACAGCATTATACAATATTTAGCATAGAATGCAAGCCTTTAGCGGTAAAATTATTAGTTTTACCTGATTTGTCACTTAACTAACAGAGTTATCGTACTAACAGTGCTTTAACTTTCGCTAAAAGTAGATACTCGTTTTAAGTGCAGCGCTAATATAACAATCTATGAGATAGATTACAATACATTGTATAGTAAATAAGTGACTGGTATCATCGGCTAAACTAACGGTTCCATATCTTAGCTAAGCTATTACTTCCTTCAACTACGACATCACACACAACGCAACCCACAAAAAGAGCCACCCTAAATAGGGTGGCTCTTTTATGACTAACTCACAAGCTCATTACTGAGGCTTAATGATTAGTTCAATACGTTAGCAACAACACCAGCGCCTACAGTACGGCCGCCTTCACGAATAGCGAAGCGAAGACCTTTGTCCATAGCGATTGGGTGGATAAGCTCTACGCCCATCTCAACGTTATCACCAGGCATTACCATTTCAGTACCGTCTTGTAATTGGATTGCGCCAGTTACGTCAGTAGTACGGAAGTAGAACTGTGGACGATAGCCGTTTAGGAATGGTGTATGACGACCACCCTCTTCTTTTGACAATACATATACTTCAGCGTCAAACTTGGTGTGAGGCGTGATTGAACCTGGCTTAGCTAGTACTTGGCCACGTTGTACGTCTTCACGCTTAGTACCACGTAGTAGTACGCCACAGTTTTCGCCTGCACGACCTTCGTCAAGCAGTTTACGGAACATCTCTACACCAGTACAGGTAGTTTTTTGAGTGTCACGGATACCAACGATTTCGATCTCGTCACCAACTTTAACGATACCAGATTCAACACGGCCTGTTACTACGGTACCACGACCTGAGATTGAGAATACGTCTTCGATTGGCATTAGGAATGCTTTGTCGATGTCACGCTCTGGCTCTGGGATGTAGGTGTCTAGTACGTTGAGTAGTTCTACTACGGCTGGTTGGCCGTATTTGTCTTCTGAGCCTTTTAGGGCTTCAGTAGCTGAACCTTTAACGATTGGCGTGTCATCACCTGGGAAGTCATAGTCGTTCAATAGTTCACGAACTTCCATTTCTACTAGTTCTAGTAGTTCTTCGTCATCAACCATGTCACATTTGTTCATGAATACGATGATGTACGGTACGCCAACCTGACGTGAAAGCAAGATGTGCTCACGAGTCTGTGGCATAGGGCCGTCAGTTGCAGATACAACTAGGATTGCGCCGTCCATCTGAGCGGCACCTGTGATCATGTTTTTAACATAATCGGCGTGACCTGGGCAATCTACGTGAGCATAGTGACGGCTGTCTGTGTCATATTCTACGTGTGAGGTGTTGATGGTGATACCACGTGCTTTTTCTTCTGGTGCTGAGTCAATAGACGCGTAGTCTTTTGCTTCGCCGCCAGAGGTGATTGCAGCTACGGTTGCGATTGCAGCGGTAAGGGTGGTTTTACCATGGTCAACGTGTCCGATGGTTCCGACGTTGACGTGTGGCTTGTTACGTTCAAACTTGGCCTTTGCCATGGGTATTTCCTCTTTTTTTGGGGTTCAAGGCTCAACTCATATAAATATGATAATTGAGGTGTTCTTGACCACATTAAGATAATTGTTAAAAGGGTGCACATACTAATGTGCAGATATTATAAGAAAATTGCGACCAATAACAAGTCTTTTAACAAGTTATTGGTCTATTCTTTAATGACAATACACAGATATACTCTATATTGTCACCTTTAGTAAGCTTTATTTACTCGTCATCATCTTTAGAGTTGAACTTAGAGATGATTTCAGCAGCAACTGATTTTGGAATTTCAGCGTACTTTTGGAATTCCATAGAGTAAGTTGCACGACCTTGTGACATAGAGCGCATTTGCGTGGCATAACCAAACATTTCCGCTAATGGTACTTCAGCACGAATCTGTTTAGTACCGCCAGGTAGATCTTCCATACCCTGTACCAAACCACGACGACGGTTAAGATCGCCCATGATGTCGCCCATGTAATCTTCAGGCGTTTCAACTTCTACTTTCATTACTGGCTCAAGTAGAGCTGGGTCAGCTGCCATGAAACCTTTTCTGAAGGCCATAGAACCTGCCATTTTGAACGACAATTCATCAGAATCGACGTCATGGTAAGAACCATCATACAAGGTCGCTTTTACGCCAACGACTGGGTAACCAGCAAGTACGCCGTTTTTCATGCGCTCTTGGATACCTTTATCAACGGCACCGTGGAATTCTTTTGGTACTGTACCACCAACAACTTCTTCAGCGAATTCGTATTCAGTGTCACCAGCTGGATCAAGTGGCTCAAGACGTAGCCAAACATGACCGAACTTACCACGACCACCAGTCTGACGTACAAATTTACCTTCTTGTTCAACCGTGTTACGAATCGTCTCACGATAAGCAACCTGCGGCGCACCGATGTTTGCTTCAACGTTGAACTCACGCTTCATACGGTCAACTAGAATCTCTAGATGTAGCTCACCCATACCACTGATGATCGTCTGGCCAGATTCTTCGTCAGTGTGTACACGGAACGAAGGATCTTCTTTTGCCAAACGGCCAAGCGCGATTGACATTTTTTCTTGATCAGCTTTGGTCTTTGGCTCAACTGCTAGAGAGATAACTGGATCTGGGAATTCCATACGCTCAAGTGTGATCACGTTTTGCTCATCACATAGCGTATCACCAGTAGTCACATCTTTCATGCCGACTAGAGCTGCGATATCACCAGTACGGATTTCTGGAAGCTCTTCTTGAGAGTTTGCCATCATCTGTACAATACGGCCAACACGCTCACGCTTCATTTTAACTGGGTTATAAACACTGCTACCCTGCTTCATCACACCAGAATAAACACGTACGAAGGTTAAGTTACCAACGAATTTGTCATTCATGATTTTGAATGCTAGAGCTGAGAAAGGTGCTTCATCTGATGCTTCACGGCTGCCTTCACTTTCGTCTTTGTCATCAAGAATACCTTTAATAGCAGGTACGTCGATTGGTGCTGGTAGATACTGAATAACAGCATCCAACATCTTCTGTACACCTTTGTTTTTAAAGGCAGTACCACAAAGAAGTGGGATGATTTCGTTATCGATAGTCAACTGACGAATAGCGGTATGAATTTGCTCTACGCTCAATTCACCGTTTTCTAGATATTCGTTCATCAACTCTTCGTTGGCTTCAGCAGCGCTTTCTACAAGATGTTCACGGTACTCGTCCGCTTTGTCTTGTAGTTCAGTTGGGATATCACGCTCTTCGTAGTTCATACCTTGAGATGCTTCATCCCAATAGATGGCTTTCATAGTAACGAGGTCAACAACACCTTCGAAGTCATCTTCTTTACCAATTGGGATAACCAATGGTACCGGGTTACCACCCAAACGAGTTTTGATCTGTTCGATAACACGATAGAAATCAGCACCAACACGATCCATTTTGTTTACAAATGCAAGACGTGGTACCTTATATTTGTTTGCCTGACGCCATACGGTCTCAGACTGTGGCTGAACGCCGCCTACTGCACAGTAAACCATGCAAGCGCCATCAAGTACACGCATAGAACGTTCAACTTCGATCGTGAAGTCAACGTGACCTGGGGTATCGATGATGTTAATACGGTGTTCGTCAAACTGCTTGGCCATACCTGACCAAAAACAAGTTGTTGCGGCTGAGGTAATAGTAATACCACGCTCTTGTTCTTGCTCCATCCAGTCCATGGTGGCTGCGCCATCATGTACTTCGCCAATTTTGTGGCTAACACCGGTATAGAATAAAACACGCTCAGTAGTGGTTGTCTTACCAGCATCGATATGCGCTGAGATACCAATATTGCGATAGCGTTTTAGGGGAGTTTTACGAGCCATAGTGTTTTCCTAGGAAAAGTCGTGTATATAATAATGTATTGTGTCTCTACCTCATACTCTATGACAAAGCGTTCAGCTTCGTAATATTACTGACTGATTATTGAGCCTAATGCGGACAAAAACAGAGCAAATACTAAGAATAGTGTGGCATCAAATTCGGGATGCTCTCTAATAAAAATTTTATTTTCAAAAGAAACATCTTGATAGATGTCCGCCATCTCAGTTAATAAATGAACTTACTATACAACTGCATAAATGATGGCGGCAATCAGTAGAATAAACAACAATGTAGGACTAGTTGACCTGAGCCACTAGTCTCAAGCTACTATTAAAAAGTAGCTTAGAAACGGTAATGAGAGAACGCTTTGTTAGCATCTGCCATGCGGTGAACTTCGTCACGCTTCTTCATAGCAGCGCCTTTACCATCAGCGGCGTCATTCAATTCGCCAGCTAAACGCAAAGCCATTGATTTTTCAGAACGCTTAGCAGCAGCTTCAGCTAACCAACGCATAGCCAAGGCAGTACGACGGGAGGGGCGTACTTCCATTGGTACTTGATAGGTTGCACCGCCGACGCGGCGAGCTTTTACTTCTACCATTGGGCGTACATTTTCAAGCACTTCTTCGAAGAAAGATACTGGATCTTCAACTTTACGCTTCTCACTTACTGTCTCAAGTGCACCATAAACGATACGCTCAGCAGTAGATTTTTTACCATCACTCATTACATGGTTGATGAATTTTGCAACAGTTTGGCTACCGAACTTAGGATCTGGAAGGATCTCACGGGCAGCAACGACGCGACGTCTTGGCATAATAAATTTCCTTGTCTTCAGGAGTGTCTAACATTCATAACATCAACTATGTTTCTTAATAAAAAATAGCGAGTTATCAGTTAGCCTTACTGCATGGTGGTATGTTTCGAGCATACATTACTTATGTAAAAGTAATGTGACTACTGACACCAAACCCATGCACAGTTATTGGGTGGTGCGAAAAGCTAATTTAATAACGTTTAGTTATTAAACTTTAGGCTTCTTAGCACCGTATTTAGAGCGACCTTGCTTACGGTCTTTAACGCCTGCGCAATCTAGTGCACCGCGAACAGTGTGATAACGTACACCTGGTAGATCTTTTACACGACCACCGCGGATAAGAACAACACTGTGCTCTTGTAGGTTATGACCTTCGCCGCCGATGTAGCTTGATACTTCATAGCCTGAAGTCAAACGTACACGACATACTTTACGCATGGCAGAGTTAGGTTTTTTTGGCGTGGTAGTATATACACGAGTACATACACCGCGACGCTGTGGGCACGCTTCCAACGCAGGAACTTTTGACTTTTCCTTGATGGTTTTGCGACCTTTACGAATCAATTGGTTAGTTGTTGCCATAAGGCATCCTTCTCCCGTTTGGTATAAAACAAAAAAATGGGCCAATGCACCATCTATCTGACAATATTTGCAGATTTCGGGGCACCCATTTTTAGGACAGTGTATTATAAAGAGTTGTTGCTGCTATTTCAACCACTTATCTATGGTTTCACTTTACAACATTTGATAGATATGCATCCAGCCTGACGCTATGCCGTTTTATAAATTTTTAACTAAAAAATAACTCAATAAATAAAGCAGATAGGTCAGTCTCAAGCTGCATCTACAGAAGATATTAAAAACTGCTCGATAACGCATATGTTGTGATGGTTGCTCTAGTTTTCAAGTTTTTTATGAAATCTAAATAAGTACCCATGTGAATACTGATATTTATGCAAGCAGATTGCTGGTTGTGGATAATATGTTATAGATAATACGTTATGGATACTATAGTGATGATTCCATGCTGACTGGGTATGTAACCAATATCAGCATGGATATTGATACTTACTTGGTCTTTTTATCAGATGTTTGCTTATCCGATAGCTTATCATCACTATTGTCTTTATCACTATCTGTTTCAGTTTCACCCTTCGTATTTCGCTCTGCAGTGTTGTCACTATCGTTTGCTTTTTTTACTTCAGCTTCGCTACTGCTATCATCAGTAATGGTGCGATTGGCCAGTTTCGCTTCTGGTGCAAAAGTCGCTTGAGCAACGCCGATAACCTCGTCGATTAATTGACTATTGTAATGCACCCCTACCGCTACTGCAGTGATAGGAATAAAGCGGCGAACCCATGATAGGTCGATCTGGTCAAGATCAATGCCTACTTGACTGGCAATACTATCTATTTGCTCGGCATAATAGTTCACATTCTTATTTTTTAGACCTAAGTTTTTGAGCTCACTATGTAATCCACTGCTTTGAGCATTATCAAGTAAACCTTTACCAATACCCATACCTGCTAGTAATGCTTGTTTTTCTTGCATTTTGCTCAGGTCTGCGCTGGAAAGTAGCTCATAGGCCATTTTTACGCCTTGCTTACCTGTTAATGGCTTATTGTACACAGATGCGATTTGATAAACCGTACGTAACGAGACCAACAATAACCATAATGTATCAGCAAGCAATCCTGGCAATCCAGCCAGACCAGTTATGCCGCCAATTGCTGCAAGCGCACGGTTTTGGTTAGCGATATCTGTCGCTAGCGCATAGCGCTCTTCGTCATCTAAGGTTGCGATATTGGCAAATCGGTGCTCATCCGGTAGATCTAACTGGCTCCAGCTTGATGCAAGATTGGCTACCTGAGCAAATGCACTATCAACTGTCGACTGGAAAAAACTATTTGGTACCACTTTTTTGGCGTACTTGCCATACATAGCAAAGCGTGGTCCTAATAACTGCTGCGTTGCTTTTAGCGTCTGTTCACGAAACAAGTCTTGTTGATAGTCTTCATCCCCTAAATCTACCGCTTTGTATTGACGCGGCTTGCCTGTTTTGGCATTGACGTTGTCAATCATAGCGCCCATACGCTCTAGGTTGTTCCGAGCAAAAGAGCCAATAGTATTGATGCTTTTAGAAAGAGTACTACGCTTTGCCATCGTGATGTCCTTAATGTGATGAATATGGTAATTGGTTTTGTTTTAATAATAGTCAAGCTGTCATTCTAGCCAACCGCTGTAACCTTTGTCAGTGCGAACAATGTTATCGCGGTCACAAATTTTGTATCTAAAAGTATAATTGAATTTTTTATCACTTAGCCATAGCTTTTGATTCATTTATAATACGCTCGCTAATTTCAGTTAAGCGCCAATAGATCTATCTAGCAAAAACCGTCTGTGAACATGCATTTGTTAATAAGCCTTAACGACAATGGGCGGTTAGTCGTTTTTTTACATTTGCTCAAAGATTTTCAGCGCTTGATACGTTATCATGTGCCGTAATCGAGAGCATAATTGTACACTGAGTTTATATTACCTTTAATAGACTGTTAATAGAGTCTAGTTACCTAAATTCGTGCTATCGTTATCTCTTCTACATGAACTACTTTTTACTATAATGCTCACATTAATTCATCGTTAAATATCATATATAGATTTGCAACGATTATTGCAACCAACTGCTAGCAAGTCGTTACTTATAAGGAATAGCATATGCGCCGCGTCGTTATCACTGGAGCAGGGATTGTCTCTTGTATCGGACATGATTTAGCCACCGTTACCACTGCTCTCAAAGAAGGACAGTCTGGCATTAGATTTAATGAGGCTCATGCCGAGCATGAATTCAAGTCACACGTGAGTGGTAGTATTAATCAATCAGACTTAGATACCAGTGGTATCGACCGCAAACTCAAGCGCTTCTTTAGCGATGCCAGTTTGTATGCTTATGTTAGTGCCTTGAATGCTATTGAGCATTCAGGGTTATCACTTGAGACTATCAACAATAACCCACGCGTAGGTGTTGTCGCCAGCTCAGGTGGCGCATCAACAGAAAATATCGTAAACGCCGTAGATGCTATGCGCGAAAAAGGTTTACGCGGTGTCGGTGCGATGGCTGTACCAAAGACAATGGGAAGCTCAGTATCAGCAGCCTTAGCCACAGGTCTAAAAATCCAAGGGGTCTCCTACTCGCTTTCTTCTGCTTGCGCGACCTCGACCCACTGTATCGGTCATGCTGCTGAGCTTATTCAATTGGGCAAAGCTGACGTCATACTGGCTGGTGGTAGCGAAGCTGAGCATTGGACGCAATCTTGTATGTTTGATGCGATGGGTGCAGTCAGTACGCAATACAACGACACGCCGACGCTTGCTTCAAGAGCTTATGACAAAGATCGTGATGGTTTTGTCATTGCTGCTGGCGGTGCAATGGTAGTAGTTGAGAGTTTAGAGCACGCACAAGCGCGCGGTGCCAATATTTTAGCTGAAATCGTTGGCTACGGTGCTAGTTCTGATGGTGCAGAAATGGTTGCCCCAAGTGGTGAAGGTGCCGTGCGCTGTATGCAACAAGCCCTAGCAGAAGCTGGTCTAGAAAGCGTTGATTATATCAACAGCCACGGTACGAGCACACCGCTAGGCGATATCACAGAACTAAAAGCAATTGCCAAAGTCTTTGATAATGACGTCAGTAAAGTACCGGCTATCAGCTCTACCAAATCCATGACAGGTCACAGCTTAGGTGCTGTCGGTGCTCAAGAACTTATTTATTGCTTATTGATGCTACAAGAGAGCTTTATCGCACCAAGTATCAATGTCGATAACCTAGATCCTGCAGCTGAAGGCTTCGATATTGTCACCCAGATGCGTGAAACTGACCTTGATACCTTGATGAGTAATAGCTTTGGCTTTGGTGGTACTAATGCTACGCTAATCATAAAAAAATTCGACGGTTAAATGATGCCTGTACCAAATCAAAATCTAACCAGCCAAATAGACTCTGCCCCATCGCCAGCTATTAACTCTAGCTGGCGTTTTGGTGATTTATCTGCTGCCGAGTTGATGACCCATTTACAACACCATTTGCTCAATCAAGATAATGAAGCAAATTGGCAGCTTGTTTGGCTAAATAACCATAAGCAACCAGTCATTGGTCTGTTACCGAAAGTCAGCTGGTCTGTGTATCCTACTGATAAACAGCGCTCTAGCAATCTCTACAAAGTGGTTAAAGTCTGGCGTGGCGATGGCCCTAACACTAGCAAATCTATCACGGCGTCTTATATAAGCTATCTAGACTGGCAAGATGAGCTGATTACTTACAGCAAAACTTATGATACCAATAGTGACAATTCAAAAAACATAAATGTAGAAAATGCGAATTTAGAAAATGCAAATCCCGGTTATCATCACGGTCTAATAGGTTTTATTGGTTACGATATTGCCGCTCATGAATTAAGCCCTACAGATAGTATCGAATTGGCACAGCAGCCTTGTGCCTCATTAGGTCATTATGATATTTATCTCACACATATAGCTGATACAGGTTGGGCGCTCACTAGTCATCAAACCAATAAGTACTCGGATGACACTACCGACAGTGAAGCACAGCAGAAGCTTTTGACTGCTCTTATATCTTCTCTAAACGAGTTAGATCACAAGTTGGTTGAGAAACACCTTTCTCAAACATTATCTGAAACCGCATCCAAGGTAGAGCCTATTGTTCTAACTGCACAATGGAGCAAGCGTGACTATCAGCAAGCATTTGATCGTACTCAAGACTACCTACAGCAAGGCGACTGTTATCAGATCAATCTGACGCAAAAGTGGTCTGGCAAACTACCATATAATAATGACACCAACCAACCAATAGCCGCGCTTATCGATTATCTCCCTGCACTAGATCGCAATACAAAAGCTCCTTTTGCAGGTTACCTGAGCGTTGATGACTATACTGCCAAACACTTGAGTGAAAGTGGCAGCGATGCCACAGGTGATAACCGATTTGAATTACTAAGCTGCTCACCTGAGTTATTTTTTACCTTTACAAAAGACAGCGATACTGGCAAACATCATATCTTAACCAAGCCTATTAAGGGCACCATGCCGCGTAGCCTCGATCAAGACCAAGATGACGCTCACAAACAACAACTGATCGATAGTGAGAAAGATCGTGCCGAAAACGTCATGATCGTGGATTTACTGCGTAATGATTTGGGCAAGTATGCCAAAATCGGCAGTGTAAAAGTACCACAGCTATTCGCGATTGAGAGCTTTAGTAATGTTCATCATATGGTCAGCACGATCATCGCTGAGCTAAAAGTGAACACTCACCCGCTGGCAGTATTGTTTGGTAGTTTGCCTGCTGGCTCCATCACAGGTACACCCAAAAAGCGCGCTGTTGAAATCATCTCGGAACTAGAGGCCGCACCGCGCGGTGCCTACTGCGGCACGATGGGTTATATGAATTTTGATGGTAGTGGTCAATGGAATGTGCTCATTCGTACGCTACAGGCCAATGCATCGTGGAATGATGAGGCTGTCAGCGAAAGACATCTCAACCTATGGGCTGGTGGCGGCATCACGGTTGCATCAGATTGCGATGCCGAATACCAAGAGTGCTTGGACAAGGTAGGTAATCTGCTAGCAGTACTGGCTACAAAACATAAATAATTGTACTGCGCTTTTTTATCGTCCAAGAAAGCCTGCTCACGTTGCGTTAGCAGGCTTTTTCAATATTTCTTAACACATCTATTACTTCTTAGTACATCTGTCTCATCATTGCGCTGTGCTCGTTGATATAAATATTGAAAGCTCTGTATTAATCACTAGTAACGCTGTTATCGGCATGCAACACTGTCAAAGCCTCGATCAAATGGCTGTTCTGCTCTGCTGTACCAACCGTAATACGCAAGTACTCATTGATACGCGGTTTGTCAAAATGACGAACGATAATGCCTTGCTCACGTAACGCACTTGCCACCCCACTAGCATCACCGTCTTTTGGGCGGACAAAGACAAAGTTGGCATGTGACGGCAATACGTCATAGCCCAATGCTATCAGCGCTTCTGTCAATGACGTACGCAGGTCGATAACTTGCTGACGAGTCTGTTCGAAGTAATCCACGTCTAGCACACTCGCCGTCGCTCCAGCTTGTGCCAGCTTATCTAACGGATAACTATTAAAACTGTTCTTCATACGCGTCAATGCTTCGATCAATGACGCATTGGCAAAAGCCATGCCGACACGTAAACCAGCCAATGAGCGTGACTTTGAGAAGGTTTGTGTCACGATGATATTGTCACACTCATTGATCAGACTTACTGCTGATACTTGAGTCTCTGACGCTCTCTGAGAAAAATCAATATAAGCCTCATCGATGACAATGACGGCATTTGAGTGTTCGCTGGCAAGCTTACGAATATCAGCAAGCGATAATAGCAAAC
The DNA here is from genome assembly GCF_033790785.1 of Psychrobacter sp. PP-21. Taxonomy (NCBI): domain Bacteria; kingdom Pseudomonadati; phylum Pseudomonadota; class Gammaproteobacteria; order Moraxellales; family Moraxellaceae; genus Psychrobacter; species Psychrobacter sp. PP-21. The sequence goes on from NZ_JAMYEB010000004.1 coordinate 165,549, forward strand.
CAGTTGGTGCATTCGGGTTGGCGATGATGATACCGCTACAAGGCTGGCGGTACGCATCAGGGTCGATACTGAAATCTTCTTCTAGGGGTATCTTAACAAGATGTACACCAAAGGTCTGTGCATAGACAGGATAAAAGCTATAGCTGATATCAGGTGACAACAGTGGACGCTCTTTTAGGAAGAAGCTGGCAAATATAAGTGCCAACACCTCATCTGAACCATTACCAACAAACACTTGGTTGATATCTAACTCATATGACTGTGCCAATGCCGCACGCAAATCATTAGATTCGGGCGCTGGATACAAGCGCAGCTCTTCTGCTTGCTGCGTCAATACCTTGGCAATTGCCTCCCCTACCTTTGGCGACGGTGGAAACGGGTTTTCATTGGTGTTCAGTTTGCACAAATTGTCATGCTGTGGCTGCTCGCCCGGTACGTAAGGTGACAAATTGCGTGCTTTAGATGACCAAAGTCTGGTATCTATCTTTGACTCACTCATAAATTATCCTGCTAATTAGTCAGACAGACTATTAAATACATATTAAAAGTAAATAAGAAAACGCTCAAAATATATTACTGGTAACGATAACGAGCTGAGCGTGCATGGGCTTCTAAGTCCTCACGCTGCGCTAAAATATCAGCCGTCTCAGCCAATGGCTTGCTACCAGCTTGGGTACAATAAATAATAGATGATTTCTTTTGAAAGTCATAGACACCTAACGGCGAAGAAAAACGCGCTGTGCCAGACGTCGGTAACACATGGTTAGGACCTGCACAATAATCGCCGATAGCCTCAGGCGTGTGACGACCCATAAAGATAGCACCAGCATGACGAATATCATCTAGCAGCGCATCAGGGTTATCAACAGAGAGCTCCAAATGCTCAGGAGCAATACGATTGATCAGTGCCATGCCTTCACTACGATCTTTTACTAAAATAAGCGCACCGCGGTTCTGTAACGAATCGCGTGCGATATCTGCTTTTGGCAGCTCAGCCAGTGCTTTTTCGATCTCCATTGCCACTTCTTTAAGCTGGTTTTCGCTCGTCGTCACAAAGATAGCTTGAGCAATGCGATCATGCTCTGCTTGTGACAATAAATCCATCGCAAGCCAATCGGCACGATCTTGTGCTTCACCCTCTGCGTATACCAGCACCTCTGAGGGCCCAGCAATCATATCAATACCCACCTGACCAAATACCGCGCGTTTGGCTGCTGCGACATATTTATTGCCAGGTCCTGTGATTTTGTCCACGGCTGGAATGGTTTGGGTACCATAAGCCAACGCTGCGACTGCTTGTGCGCCACCAATAGTAAAAACACGGTCAACTTGTGACAAATGTGCCGCCGCCAACACTAGAGGATTAAGCACGCCCTTGGGTGCTGGTACGACCATGATAACTTCGTTGACGCCAGCGACCTTGGCAGGGATAGCATTCATCAATACCGACGAAGGATAGGATGCCAAGCCACCTGGGACATAAATACCGACACGATCAAGTGGCGTAACCTTTTGACCCAAACGGTTACCCAGCTCATCCTCATACTGCCACGTTTCTTGTACTTGGCGCTCATGGAATGTCTGCACTCGAGTCGCAGCTGTAGTCAGTGCTGCCTTTACTTTATCATCGAGAGTGGCAAATGCATCAGCAAGTGATTCTTTAGAAAGCTCTAGCTCGTGCATCGCTGTTGCTGGGTGCTGATCAAATTTCTGGGTTAGCGCCAATACGACGTTATCGCCATCAGCACGTACTTGTGCGATGATGTCATCAACGGTATGTAATAATTCAGAGTCGTTAACCGTTTCAAAAGCAAGCAATTGTGTCAACTGACTATCAAAATCGGCATCTTGGGTACTTAACTGGCGCATGACCTAATCCTATATCTGAGCATAAAATACTGCTAAAAATAAATGAGGTAAACATAACTAATGTATGTTTAATTTTTATAAAATTATGGCTTATTCGCTGTCTTCTAATGTAGAGTTTACTTATATTTTATTTTTTGGCAAGCCAAGACAACAAAACCAGTTTAGCACGCTATATCTATCATAGAGCGCCAAACTGGTTTAAAAATTCGTATAACCGTGCTTTATATTACCAATGATCAACACCGGTCTATTAGGCATTGGCAATACTGTCTTTAAAGCTATCTAAAATTGGTTCTAGCAGGGCAAATTTGCGCTTGTAGCTGACCTGATTAACGATAAGACGTGATGAGACATCACAGATATGATCGCGGGCTTCGAGCCCATTCGCACGTAGCGTATTACCAGTATCTACCACATCAACAATCAAATCACCCAGACCCACCAACGGTGCAAGCTCCATCGAGCCATACAGCTTTATGACATCGACTTGCTGACCTTGGCTTGCAAAATAAGCGCGTGCCACATTCACATATTTGGTCGCGATGCGTAGGCGACGATTGGGTAGTGGCGCATCTTTCACACCAGCAGTCATCAGCTTGCACTGAGCAATTTTTAGATCAAGTAGCTCATAAACATGATTGGCACCATGCTCAAGCAACACGTCTTTACCCGCCACACCAAAATCAGCTGCCCCGTGCTCGACATAGGTCGGCACGTCACTGGCACGCAAGATTAATACACGCACATTTGGGTTTGATGTCGGAAAAATAAGTTTGCGAGAGGCTTCAGGGTCTTCTAGTAAGTCAACGCCAGCTGCACGTAACAGTGGCATGGTTTCTTCTAGAATACGGCCTTTTGACAACGCTAAGGTTAGACCTGAAAACTCATCGTTTACTTCGTTTAATAAACCACTGGCTGGTAAAGGTTTGCTTGTCTCAGTCATAATGACATCATGTCCATGTACGGTTGATACCTCCCCCCCCAATTAAAAGTAGTAAGAAGGTAAGGAGGTTTTGATTTATAGCGTAATGTGCCCAAAAGTTAGCATCAATCTAGTGATACTAATCGTTGGTATTCACACGCTGAATATTGACACCCAGGCTACGCAGCTTTTCTTCAACATGCTCATAACCGCGATCAATATGATAAATACGGTCGATTAAGCTCTCGCCTTCTGCAGTTGCAGCCGCCATCACAAGTGAAATAGAAGCACGTAAATCTGTTGCCATAACAGGCGCCGCAGTGAAGTTCTCGACGCCTCTGATCACTGCAGTATGGCCATCAACTTGGATAGATGCACCTAAGCGGTTAAGCTCAGGTACATGCATGTAGCGGTTTTCAAAGATGTTTTCGATAATAGTACTGGTACCATCAGCCAGACAGCAAATCGCCATCAACTGGGCTTGCATATCTGTTGGAAAACCTGGATGTGGCTGAGTGCGAATATCGACCGGCTTTGGACGGCCTTTCATCTGCGCGCGAATCCAGTCATCACCTGTCGTAATCACTGCGCCCATCGCTTCAAACTTCTCAAGTACAGGATGTAATAACGACGCTGTAGTATTTTTGGTCAATACATCACCACGCGTCATTAACGCACCAGCAAGGTATGAGCCGGTCTCAATGCGATCAGGTACGACTGAATACTCACAACCGTGCAAGCGCTCAACGCCTTCGATGGTCATGGTTGAGGTACCGATACCGCTAATCTTAGCACCCATAGCGACCAGCATATTGGCCAAATCAACCACTTCTGGCTCTAATGCACAGTTGCCTAGCACTGTTGTGCCGTTGGCCAGTGCCGCTGCCATAATCACGTTTTCGGTACCGCCAACGGTAACCATGTCAAATGAGAAGTTACAGCCCAAAAGCTTACCGCCTTTAGGTGCTTGTGCCTTTACATAACCATTTTCTACGCTAATGACTGCACCCATCGCTTCAAATGCTTTTAGATGCTGATCAACAGGACGTGAGCCAATCGCGCAGCCACCTGGCAATGATACTTCGGCTTCACCAAAACGTGCCAGCAATGGACCTAACACCAATATCGAAGCACGCATGGTTTTTACTAAGTCATACGGCGCATAAAAGTTATCAATGCTTTTTGTATCGCAAGTGACGGTATCATCTTGCTTTTGGATATCGATACCCATACCACCGATCAATTCAATCAATGTTCGCACGTCTTTTAGTGACGGTACATTATGCAATGTCGTTGGCGTCTCAGCCAGTATCATAGCTGCAAGTAACGGCAAAGCGGCATTTTTAGCGCCTGAGATAGTGACTTCCCCTGCGATACGACTACTACCAGTGATTAAAAATTGATCCATAAAGGTGACAACCTAGCAATGAGTATAAGAAATTATGAAAACCAAATTTATGAAAAGCGTCTATTAAAAAGATGCATTCTATAATACTTGGTCATGTATACAGCTATTTAATTAGCCTTTTGACTGAGCGTCCCACTCAGCAGGTGTTAGCGCTTGGATATTGAGGGCATGAATATCGCCACTCGCAATCTTATCATTGACTAGCGCATAGATAGCTTGCTGGCGTTGAACTGCGCGTTTGCCTTCAAAGCTGGCATCAACCACGCGTACATCAAACTTATTACCTTGGTTGGCAGCTTGAATAAAAGCGTCTGGGAAGTGAGTCTGTAAAAATGCGATCAAATCGTCAGCGTTCATGCTCATAAATATTCTGCCTTAAAATTTAGAATAGGGTGTAGATTTAAAGTGGTGACATTATAACAAGAGTTTGCCTGTCTTACAGCACTGTCTTGCTCAAGTACATTGCAGTGCTCGAGCAAGACAATAGAGATGAGGTTGCACGTAACTATTGACACCGACTGCGTCTATATAGACTATTTGAGCGTTTTGTCTAAATACGCTAACACTTGCGCACGCACATCATTGACCCAGCGCAGCGGCGGCGCCATTGCGCCAATACTGGTTGCATGACTTGCGCCTTCGATTTCACCAGTCTCGACCGTGACACCTGCTTCTTTGAGTGCTGCTGTCATCTTGGTCGTATTGCTTTCATAGACTATTTTGTCTTTTTCTGCTGTCAATAACAGATATGGCGGCTGAGCACCTTTAATCTGACGATCCGGCATCACTTGATCTGGTGTGGCATCTGGAGCAAAGGCTGTCGCACTATCGAATTTACGAAAGTCATAGCTATAAGGACCTGCAATACCAACCACCGCTGCTATGTCTGTGGGCTTCATACCGTAAGGTGCCAAGAAGTCTTCATTGGCAATGGCGGCAACCGCATTGAACGCGCCAGCAGAGTGACCCATGACAGCGACACGTGATGGATCAGCATGTAAGCTTTCGGCGTTTTTTACACTCCAAGCAATTGCTTGGGCTGCATCTTTGACATAATCAGGATAAACATGCTCAGGGGCTTTGCGGTAATTGATTACTGCGGTGACATAGCCTGCTTGCGCCAAGCTTTGACCGACAAAGGCATATTGCTCTTTGTTGCCACTCTCCCATGAACCACCATGCACAAACACCACCATAGGGTAGTTATTGCTAATAGTGCTTTGTTCTTTCATGGCTTTTGCCAGAGGCTTAGGATAGTAAATATCCAAGTCTTGTAATGGCTGATCACCATATAAGATGTCTTTGCTAACACTGACACCGCCACTAGAGGTAATGCCGTTGACGATAGCCAGCGGTGAAAATGCCTGTGCATTTTGTGTGGCTAGCGCAATGCTACCGAACGCTACTATCATCGCCCCGCCAAATTTTAGCGTGCGACCTTTGTTGCTAGCGACATGACCATACATATCTGTATCACTGAACGTATCTCTACTGGTGCTATCACTCTGTTGTGTGTGGTTTTTTGAATCCTTCATTGCCAGTATCCTATTATATATATTAATAATGCGTAACGTCATCGCAGCTATTGTTTTATCCATTGTCTAAGAATGGGTTGCAACTCAAATATATCAGCAACCAATATGCTGCCTGTGCTACTTTTTGCTATGAATATAGTACCTACTGACCCAATATTTCTCGTGCTCTTACTGTTATCTCTATTTAGGCTTATTGTGATTAAATTAAAAAATCTATTAGCAATACGAAGTTATCAGCAATACATAGAGCTATTGAAAACAGATACAGACAACCTGTTTTTATCTGTTCGTTTTTAGCCACTCATCGCTATGACTGAACAGCATGCGGTAAAATTTTGCTCGGTAGCTTTGTAGCTTTAGCGTTTTTACTGATTCTTGTAGAGCTCTATATAAGGACTCGATGAGGGTTGAGTAACAGTATTCCCATCTTCTGTGACGACTATAGGCGTTGCTGTGCTGACCGCCGTATCTACAATCACTGGCGTGGTAGTAGGGTTGGCTAGGTTGTTTTCATACATGATATCGTCATTATTTATTTTTACACCTGTGTTGTCGACTACCGTCGTTAGCAATACCAGTTCGGTGACACCAACCGTGCTGTTGGCAATATCGATCAGATGGCTCTGCTGAGTGGGTGTCATCCGCCCCATGATATATACCACACCATTATTGGTAACGGCTTTGATCTGCGATGCTTTCACGCCATCACTAGCAGCTACCTTTGCCAGTAGCTTTGAGGTGATGTAACCATCATGCACAGTTGAGCTGTAGCCCTTTGACGCACTTACTTCCATCTCGTTGTAGACACGGCGTACATCTGGCATAGAGCTGATGACTTTTTCTACTTCTACTTTGAGCGCTTCAGTAGGCACTTCACCGGTGAGGAGCACTTCACTATTAAAACTATCGATACCCATGCGACTGGTCTGCTGCAAATCTTCTTTTAGACCATAGACATTGATCTTGGCGGTATGTTCGATACTACGATCGAGTAGCCGCTGTGGAATCGTGCGCTCAGTCATCGGCACACCATAGGTGCCCTCTGTACTGTTGGTCAGGTAGTTTGTGGCACAGCCCGTACTAGCAATACAGGCAGCCACCATAATACCTGTCGTGATACGACGTGAGGAACCAAAAATAGCCGTGCGCAAATGCATCCGTGTCATTACTTACCTCTTAGAACCTGATGGTATAAATTCAATAAATTTATATTTAATGGTGATGTGCTAAATCTTGTCAGTAGCTACCCTACTTAAATAGCTACTTTACTTAATTTTAATGATGAGCGGTTAGGTTTTTAGTAACGAGTATTGCTCGTAAAATACGGCCCAAGCTCAGTAAACTCTGGGCTTATGATTATCTAGCCTTATATTCAGCGCTTGTATATTTATGCTTAACTACCATGCGTCAGCCACAAATGCGCCTTTTAACCACTCAGGTTGGCTGCTTGTACGCTCTTCTTTTACCGTATTATAAGCAATAACATCAAATCGGCAATCATAATGGCTATACTCAGGGTGCTGCTGCAAAAAATATTGCGCTGTTTTAATTACTTTGCGTTGTTTACTGGGCGTCACACTGAGTGCTGCATCGCCATAAACCGAGCGCTGTCTTTGACGAACTTCCACAAATACCAGCGTCGACCATGCACATCCTGCCTCTATCATAACCAGATCCAGCTCGCCTACTGCTGACTGCTGCCAATTCTGTGCAAGTAAGTCCATCCCCTGCTCTTGCAAAAACTCACAGGCACGCTGCTCAAACCAACTTCCTTGGCGTTGTCTTGGCGAGGTGAGCATTAACGGTTTATGATTGGTCATAAGAGTAATGTGTCTAATCAACATTTGAGAATTATCATAGCACAACATGCTAAACTAGCCACTTCTGCGCCGCCTACTCTCGATATCTATACGTTTGTTCATTCATTATTTGATTGAATCGCGCCATAAATAGCGACTGTGCATAGTGGCGCACTATTACTTTTTAATGACCCGAGGTTTTCATGTCTACTCTTACTACGATGCCGGCTTGTCTCTATATCGTTGCCACGCCGATTGGTAACTTGACTGACATGACCCCACACGCCATTGATGTGTTAAAACAAGTCGCTATTATTGCCTGTGAAGACACCCGCACCTCAGGTAAGCTGTTATCGCATTTTGGTATTGATACCAAAGGCAATAAAGCTGACGAGGCAAAAGACACTGAGACTCATACTGCTAAAAGTAACGCTGACAGTGATGACACGACCACCAAGCAAAAAGGTCACAATAAGCTATGGGCCTATCACGAGCATAACAGCGCGATTCAAACGCCTAAGATTATTGAGATGATCGAACAAGGTCATTCGGTTGCCCTGATTAGTGACGCAGGTACGCCACTGGTTAGTGATCCAGGCTATCAGCTGGTGCAAGCTGCGCATGATGCGGGCGTGACGGTATCACCTATCGTTGGTGCATCCGCTGCCATCGGTGCATTGTCAGTGGCAGGTCTGCCATCCGATCGATTTAGCTTTATTGGGTTTTTGCCTGCCAAGACCCACGGCCGTCAAAAACAACTGAGTGCACTGATATCACGTACCGAAACTTTAATCTTTTATGAAGCACCGCATCGCATCGTATCTAGCCTAGAAGATATGGCAACGATATTTGGAGCAGATCGCGCGGTGACGTTTTGTCGTGAATTAACCAAAACCTTTGAAACGGTACACAAAAGCACCCTTGGCGAGTTGGTCGAGTTTGTCAAAGCGGATGACAATCAACAACGCGGTGAGATCGTCGTGGTCGTTGCGGGTGTCAACGTAGCAAAAGATAGCGACGATATCAGTACTCATGATAAGTTACTGCAGCGGTTGCTAGAGGATCTGTCCGTCAAAAAAGCGGCGGCGTTGGCGGCTGATATAACTGGAGTAAAAAAGAATGCGCTCTATCAGCGTTTGCTAGAATTACAAGCTGAATAAGTCATAGGCTGAATAATTTCAACGATATAAATCGATCATAGTTATAAACATATCAAAGAGAGGTAAGCAATGTACGACGTAATGGCAATAGGTAATGCGTTGGTTGATCACGAGTATGTGCTATCAGATGCCGCGCTAGAAGAAACTGAGCTGACTAAAGGCAATATGACCCTAGCAGAATTTGAAGAGCAACAGCAGCTGCTAGCGTACTTCCAGCTTGCCAACATTGCCCCGTCAAAGCAGGCGGGCGGCGGTTCAGCAGCCAATACGATGTATGCCTTTGCAAGCCTAGGCGGCAAACCGTTCTATGCCTGCCGCGTGGGTGATGACGATCAAGGCGCATTTTACCTTAGAGATCTGCACGAAGCAGGCGTCGCCACCTCAGACAAATCCATCCATGCAGGCGGTGTGACTGGCTCATGTGTGGTCGCTGTCACAGAAGACGGTGAGCGTACTATGCAAACCTATCTTGGCACCTCAAGCGAGATCGCTGCGGACAACGTCGATTTTGATGCCTTGACGCAAGCGGACTGGCTATACCTCGAAGGATATCTAGCGATGTCTGAGAGCATTCAGCCAGCGATGACGCAGCTGCGTCAGCAAGCAGGTATTCATAATGCAAAAATCGCTGTAAGTTTTGCTGATCCTGCCGTGGTGAAATTTGCCAAAGATGGCCTACTTAATATGCTGGGTAATAAAGTCGCGGTGATATTCTGCAACAGCGAAGAAGCCAAGCTATTTACAGATAAAAAGCAAGTCAAAGCAGCAGCGCGCGCCCTACTTGAGTACTGCCAGACAGCGGTCGTGACTGATGGTGCTAATGGTGCCGTTATCGTGCACAAACCAAATGACGAGGCAGAGATTGAGGTTTATGACGTTGCAACGCCGGTAGTAGCTAATGTCATCGACACCAATGGCGCAGGTGATAATTATGCCGGTGCCTTCTTATATGCTTTGTCGCAACAATTTAGCTTGCCAGAATGCGGACGTCTTGCCAGCGAGATATCAGCGCAAGTGATTCAACAGTTTGGACCACGCCTGACCTCGCAAGATTATCGAGACATCGCGCAGCGCATACTGTAGTTCAGCGCATATAATAGCCAGCCTTATATTGATAAAATACAGTGTCAGGCGCACGCCTTTGTATATCATCTTAAGCTGATTATCTCTACTTGACTACTGAACGTATTTGCCCAAAAAAGCCCATATCAGACAGATATAGGCTTTTTTGTATTTGAATGAGCACCACTCAATTACGTTGCTTAAAAAAGCAAGTAGCGCTTTGTATTAAGCAGCAGCCAGTGCTTGCGCAAGGTCCGCTTTGATATCTTCGATATGTTCAATACCAATCGATAATCGCACCATATCTTCACTCACGCCAGCTTGCTCAAGCTCTTGTCCATTCAACTGACGATGAGTCGTCGTTGCGGGATGACAGGCTAGTGATTTGGCATCGCCAATATTGACTAATCGAGTAATCAATTGCAACGCATCAATGAAGCGTGCGCCCGCTTCAAGACCACCTTTTACCCCAAAGGTCAAAATAGCAGAAGGTGTGCCTTTCATATATTTTTTGGCAAGCTCATGTTCAGGATGATCAGACAGACCTGCGTACTTCACCCAAGCGACTTTGTCATGATCACGCAAATATTCTGCGGCAGCTTGTGCATTCTGTACATGACGCTCCATGCGTAGACTCAGCGTCTGCATTCCTTGTAGGATACTAAATGCATTTAGTGGGCTAAGCGCGGCGCCCGTATTGCGTAATGGTGCGACACGTGCGCGAGCGATAAAAGCAGGCGCGCCCACGTCTTTTACAAAATTCACGCCATGATAGCTATGATCTGGGGTGTTCAACAACGGAAAGCGCTCTGGATAGTCGCCCCAAGCAAACTTACCGCTATCGACAATCGCACCGCCGATTGATGTTCCTGTACCACTCATATATTTGGTTAATGAATGAATCACGATATCTGCCCCAAACTCAAACGGGCGACATAGCGCAGGCGTTGCCACTGTATTGTCAATTACCACGGGCACACCGTATTCATGAGCGATATCACTGAGCGCCTGTATATCCACGATATTACCTAGCGGATTACCAATACTCTCTGCAAACACCATCTTGGTCTTATCATCGATCAAACCCCGAATCGCTTCCGGATCTTTGTGATCAAAGAAACGCACCTCGATACCCTGACGCGGCAATGCGTGGGCAAACAGATTATAAGTACCGCCATATAGCGTCGAGACAGCGACAATATTGTCACCTGCTTCACAGATAGTCTGAATGGCATAAGTGATGGCAGCCATACCAGAAGCAACTGCAAGCGCGCCAATACCGCCTTCTAGTGCTGCAACGCGCTCTTCTAGTACCGCGTTGGTCGGGTTCATGATACGCGTATAAATATTTCCAGCGACTTTGAGATCAAAAAGATCAGCACCATGCTGCGTGTTATCAAACGCGTATGAGCTGGTGTGATAGATAGGTACGGCTACGGCCTTGGTTGTTTGTTCAACACTATAGCCAGCATAGCCAGCATGAATGGCTAGTGTCTCGAGACGCTGGTTGCTCTCTAGGTCTTGCTGCTGGACTGCTTGTTCGTCACTCATAGTACATTCCCTTGTGTGGATAAAATGTATAGATCAAAAGTTAATGTTTAACAATGACTGATTAAAAACTACTGCTCGAAAGTCAGCGTTTCAATACTACCTCAAAAAGCTATCTACCAAATCATAGCAATAAAAAAAGCCAAGTTCATTAGAACTCGACTTTTTTATTAAATATAATACTAAAGCTATTATTTGACCATTCAGATTTTATATGGTTGATAAGCTTTTATTTATAATAAGCGTTCTCTGTGCGCGTGTGGTCAGTATCATCAACCACTTGCGTCAGCTCTGGTATTTGCTGCTTGAGCTGCACTTCAACGCCTTGACGCAGTGTCATATCAACAGCCGAGCACCCTTGACAACCACCGCCGAATTTCAATACCGCCGTCAGACCAATACCTTCTTCGTCAATCAACTCAAGCAATTGTACATCACCGCCATGCGCCGCCAAGCCTGGGTTAATCTCAGACTGTAGTACATAGTTGATGCGCTCTTCGACGCTAGCATCAGCGCCTACTTTAGGTACCTTGGAGTTTGGCGCGCGGAAAGTCAGCTGACCACCAAAACGGTCTTTATTATAATCGATGACCGCGTCTTCTAGATAAGGTACTGACGCCGCCTCAATAAAGGCAGAGAAGTTTTCATACGTAAAACGCAAGTCAGCGCTGTCTTCTTCGCCCGGCTGGTTATACGCCATGCAACACTCTGCACGCGGTGTACCAGGATGCTCAACGAAAATACGCACACCGATACCATCGGTATCCTGCTTAGACAACAAATCTGCCAAGTACCCTTGAGCAGACTCAGTGATCGTAATGTTACTTTTCGCTTCAGCTTGCTCGGTATCTAATGCTGATTCGTAATCGGTAGACTGATCTGGTTGGTTTAGCTCACTCATAATATTTCCTATGCGTTATGACACAAATACAATATCTATTATGGCTACTGTGTCGTGAATTTGAATTTTTAATGTCTAGCGTTTATGTTGGTTAGTAAGTCATCAGTGACTTAAGTTTATTATTGTATGACACTGATTACTATACTTATGAAAGGATCACAATGTTTGTGAAATTCAATCCGTTTATGGTGGCCATTATACCTGAATCAAGCCGCAATTCCGACTGCGCTACTGTGAATTGCACAGTAACCACGACAAATGGTTGCCATTGGTTTTTTTAATGGTGATAACAATCCATTTAGGTCGTGTTGGTACGATGATTTATACGCTACCCTCTATATAAAGACAGACTGGTCACTTATCAAGCATTCATTGCTTTTCTAGCAGGTCACAGGTTTTATTCTTGTCACTCTACATTGCTACATAATCATCAGTATGGTTTTCATCGCTACCCTATAAATAAATTAAACTACCCTGCAAATAAATTAATGCATACGCCATAGTGATTAATTCTATACCGAGCAAACGATTTAGTTTTGACGTACTATTAACAATTTGGACGATTTGATGTGCTGTTTTTATGAGCCATGGATGGCGGGATATCAGTCATACGTATGTTGAAGATAGGATCACTTTTATGATGACACGGACGTTGCACCTAGTAACTACCAAAGATGATGAAAAAATTGCTGTTTGGAAGGTGGTCGATACGGCAGCAAGCGCTACTACGACAGAGGGTTTAGCCAATACTGGTTCTGACGTTACCGCACAAAATGTGTTTTTGACGCATGGTACGTTTTCAGACAAACAAACCTGTCTAAAAATCGCTGAGTATTTTGCGGGTTTGGGACATCATTGCTATATCATGGAATGGCGTGGTCATGGTGACAGCTCACAGCCAAAAGAGTCGTTTAACTTTGAAACTGTTGCCACTTACGACTACGAAGCGACTTTTCGTTATTTCTTTGAAGAATTAAAACTCAATAACCTGCACTGCGTTACTCATAGCGGTGGCGGTGTTGGTTTGACCATGTTTCTTGTCCAAAACCCCAGCTATATCGATAAGGTCAACAGCATCAGTATGTTTGCCTGCCAAGCTTTTGGGGCGACGCTAAATTCAACAAGCTACGCGAAAATTCTCGCCGCCAAACTCGTTACCAGGCTGATTGGTTTTATTCCTGCCAAATTACTCAACATGGGGCCTTTTAATGAAAGCTATCATACGATGACCCAGTGGTATGATTGGAATTTGCGCAAAAACTTTAAAAGCAGCTTTTTGAATGCGGCAAGTTTTAGCCAAGGCGCTGCGCATGCAGACAGTATGAACGAGCCTATGCACCACTCAAAAAACGCTAGTAACGACTTTATCGACTATCGACAGTATATGCCACAAATCACGACCCCTATTTATTCTATCAGTGCTAAAGGAGATAATTTTATCTCCCCTACTCGCGGCTGCCAGTTGTTTTTTGATGGTTTTAAAAATTCGTACAATGTCTTTCGAGAATACTCGCTCAGTAACGGCGATTTAGATGACTACACACACAGTCGCATTATGATCAGTCGCAACGCAGCCACAGAGATTTGGCCAACAGTGACAGCATGGATAGAGAAGCATTCAGGTTAAAGCAAATATGCCGATTAGATGATATCGATAACGACACACCCCTAAACATCTTTGTACTTGTCAGAAAGTCACAGGCTGTGTCAGTATTAGCGTCATCAATTTTTAATCAATAAAAATAAGTCGTAGGAAGCTGGCGTCTATGAGTGAACTATCAGAGCAACATTCAGATAAGCAAAACCCCGAGCAAGAACACAGTAAACACTATCGTTATTTGGTTTTTATCGGGCGTTTTCAGCCGTTTCATTGTGGACACAAGGCCGTCATTGATGAGGCGCTAAAACGCTCAGACGATGTGATTATGCTGATTGGCTCTGCCAATCTGCCACGCAGCTTACGTAATCCGTTTAGCGTCGCTGAGCGTGCTGCAATGATCAAAGGCGCTTATTCAGCAGAGGATGCTGCACGTATTCACTGTGTTGGGCTAGATGATGCACTCTATAACGACACACGCTGGCTCCAGTATGTCCAAGCAGGCGTGAAATCTGTCACTGGTGACTTGCAGACAGATATTGGCTTGATTGGTCACTCAAAAGACAGCTCATCGTATTACCTATCGCTATTCCCTAACTGGGCATCCGTATCGGTGCCCAACTATCACAACCTATCTGCCACGCCGATTCGCGACAGCTACCTAATGGGTGCCACGCCGACGCCCGAGCGTACACCTGAGTCGACGCGCAACGTCCTTGACGAGTTCAAACAAACCGAAGATTATCAACAGCTGCACGAAGAAGCAGACTTCATCGATAAATACAAAAGACAATGGGAGTCAGCACCCTACCCGCCGACCTTTATGACGGCTGACGCGCTGATTGTACAGTCGGGACATATCCTATTGGTGGAGCGGCGCAGTATGCCAGGGCGTGGGCTTTGGGCACTGCCGGGCGGGTTTTTGGACCCAAAAGAGACGCTGTTTGACGCTTGTATCCGTGAGCTACGTGAAGAGACACGCCTAAAGGTCCCTGAGCCTGTACTGCGCGGCTCTTGCCACAGTCAGCATACCTTTGACGACCCATACCGATCAGCGCGTGGTCGCACCATTACCCAAGCCTTTTATTTTCAACTCAAAAACGATCCAAAAGGATTGCCAAAAGTAAAAGGCGGCGATGATGCAACCAAAGCATTTTGGTTGCCACTCGCTGAGCTCGATGCCAAGATGATGTTTGAAGATCACTATGCAATTATCACCAAGATGGTTGGTTTGTAGCCTTCTCTTAGACATAGCTTATCTTAGTGACTGGTTGAAAAAGCTACCACCCCAGTCGTCCTTAAAACCTTATACCGGTGCCGATAGACGGCACTTAACCGCCGCTACTGTTCTTTCAACGCAGCTGCGGCATTTCAAAGCAGAGGAGTTCTGTGATGTACACCAGCAATCTAAATAATTTAATCTTAAACAGCGACAGCTATAAGACCTCACATTGGGTGCAATACCCAAGTGGCAGCGAGTATCTGTCAAGCTACGTTGAAGCGCGCAAGGGTGACTACGATGTGGTGTTCTTTGGCTTGCAAGCCTTTATCAAAGAATACCTAAGCACCCCTATCACGCATCAAGACATCGACGAAGCCGAGAAAGTGATTCGAGCGCATGGGCTAACCTTTAATCGTGCTGGCTGGGAGCACTTGATCGAAAAACACAACGGCTACTTGCCACTGCGTATCGAGGCCATACCCGAAGGCAGTATCGTGCCAGTATCTAACGTGGTCTGTCAGGTTATCAACACCGACCCTGAGTTCTATTGGTTACCCAGTTATATCGAAACGGCACTGTTACGCGCGATTTGGTACCCGTCAACGGTCGCTAGTGTCTCGCGCTACTGCAAAGACATTATCCGTCAAGCGTTAGAAAAGTCAGCGGACAACACAGAGTCGCTCCCGTTTCGCTTGCATGACTTTGGCGCACGCGGTGCCTCTAGTCAAGAGACCGTTGCGCTGGGTAGTTTGGCACATTTGGTCAACTTTGCTGGGACGGACTCGATGACAGCATTGGTTGCTGCCAGCCGCTGGTATCAGATGGGTGATGATATGCCTGCATTCTCTATCCCAGCAGCTGAGCACAGTACGATGACCGCATGGGGACGCGATGGTGAGACCGCTGCTTTTCACAACATGATTGATCAGTTTGGCGGTGAAGATAAAGCGTTCTCAGTCGTATCTGATAGCTATGACTTGTGGAATGCAATCGATAATATCTGGGGTGATACCTTAAAGGATGACGTCAAAAATATGGGCGGCACCTTAGTCATTCGACCAGACAGCGGTAAGCCGACCAAAGTCGTTCGAGAAGCATTAGAGCGTTTGGCTGTGAAATTTGGTACAACGACAAATAGCAAAGGCTACAAAGTACTGCCCGACTATGTGCGTATCATCCAAGGGGATGGTATCAGCGCACAGAGCTTGAGCAAAATTATTGATGTGGTAACGAAAGCAGGCTTTAGCGCCGAAAACGTGACTTTTGGCATGGGCGGTGGTCTACTACAACAAGTCAATCGCGACACCATGAGTTGGGCCATGAAGTCGAGTGCTATCTGTATCAATGGCGCATGGAAAGACATTTACAAAGACCCCATCACTAGCCGCTCAAAACGCTCAAAAAAAGGGCGACTGGCGCTAGTAAAAAACGAAAGCGGTCAGATAAAAACCATAAAAGAACAAGACATGAGTGCCACAGCTGACAACCTATTACGTGATGTCTATGTGGACGGTCAACTACTAATCGAAGATAGCCTGACAACTATTAGGGAACGTGCGGGATGGTAGACACCAACAAACTAACAGCGGTTGCAAAAGACGTACTATTTGCCCCTGTATACTTTTACCAAGGTCGTAAAATCAAGCGTGATACGGTTCGTCTGCCTGAGCCACACGGTGAAAGGCATGGTATGGTTAAATTACCGAAAGCAGATGGGTCGTCATCTGAAATAAATACCACACTCAACCTAATGGTCGTCGGTGACTCGGCAGCAGCAGGTGTCGGCAGCCAAACTCAGCAAGAGGCGCTGGTTGGCAAACTCATACCGATATTGAAGCAGCATCAGGTTATTCGGGCCAACTTTGCTCAGCTTAATTGGTCATTGCAGGCGACCACAGGTCATACCAGTTTTGATATTTTGCGCAGATTGTATGTCCTACCTGCTCCTGAGCAGCCTATTGATGTGATGTTGCTGAGTGTCGGCGTCAATGATACGACTTCTAATGTCTCTGTACAAAAATGGCAGCAGCAGATCGAAGACATTATTAATATTGCACAGCGTAAATTCGGTGTCCGTGAGTTAATATTTTTGAGTTTACCACCAATGGCGCAAATGCCTGCAATCCCTGCCCCGCTCAATAATTTTGTGGGTGCAAAAGCCTCATTGCTCGATGAGATATTACAGCAAGTATGCGCAGCTCATAATGGTGTCCACTACATGGCAACTGACTTTGCCCGTATGATAGAGGAGCATGCAAATGGTGACCCTATCGATATCGCTGTGATGTTCGCGAGTGATGGCTTTCATCCGAGTAGCCTGATGTATGGCTACTGGGCGCAGCAGATTGTAGAGACGATGACTCAGTTATTAGACTCATCTACCGCTTAGACTGACTGCTAAGCACACCTAAGAACGAGAAACTTAGAACAAAAAAAACCGCTGAATAGTCAGCGGTTTTTTATTGCTTGGCAGTATATATTTACACCATAAGGGTAAATTACTCAGCAGCGTCAGCAGCTTTCTTGCTACGGCCACCAAATGCACCAAAGCGTTTGTTGAAGCTTGCAACACGGCCTTCAGTAGACGTTTTACGTTGCTCACCAGTATAGAATGGATGCGACGCACTTGAGATATCAAGTGGGTAGTATGGGTATTCTTTACCTTCGTATTCACGAGTCGCTTTAGTCTTAGCCGTTGAGCGAGTCAAAAAGAACACGTCAGCGTTAGTGTCGTGGAATAAAACTTCTTGATAGTTAGGATGGATATCTTTACGCATAATATACTCTCTAGGTCCGATGTATGTAAGGCAGTGTCAATCAACATCATAATTGATGTCTCAAACAAGCGAACACATACGTAACTGAGGCACTAAGGACATTACAAGTATGGCAACTGCATCACTGGCTTATTCCAGCACCCAATACCACGCCTCTGCTCACTTAGCCTTTCCCCAGCGGGAAAATTAAACCGCGATTTTAACGCTTTTTTGACGCGGACGCAAGCTGCAGTTGTGATAGAGATATGTGATAAGTTGTCAATAATATAGCTACGGTCTTGAGATAAGCAATGTAATTCAGTACAATTATTTAGTTAGTAAAATTAATCTGTAGTATAAAATACTGTAGTTTATCTAAATAAATATGCTATGACTATGTCATTTATACTTAGCATATTAAACTACACAACTATGCGATATTGATCAGGTCTACAGGAAGTATCGCTCTACTCATTTATAGACAAGCTTAGATTTATAATCAAGCATGGAAAACAAATACTCAATAAGGATTATTCAATGATAAGTATGACAATGAAAACTACTGCTAAAGCGTTATTCGTCAGCTCAGCACTTGCTATCACTACTATGGCCAGTGCGGCACTACCAACTCAGTGGGAGTTAGATGATTCACATACTCGTGTCGGATTTTCTGTGAGCCATATGGGATTCTCGACCACAATGGGACATTTTAGTGATGTTGAGGGCGTGGTGAATTACGATATGAAAGCACCAAATCAAGCCAGCATGGAATTTACTATTGCAACTGATAGTATCGATACCAATTGGGATGCTCGTGATAAACATCTAAAAACCGATGAGTTTTTTAATGTCGAAAAGTACCCAACCATGACGTTCAAATCGACCCAAGTTAAATTTATCAACCCACAGCAAGCTAAAGTAACTGGCGACTTTACCTTACTCGGTCAGACCAAACCGCTGACATTGGATGTTACGTTAAATAAAATCGATAACAGCCCACTGACTAAAGAGCCCGTTGCTGGTTTTCGCGCTACTGGTACGATCGATCGCGCCGCTTATGGTATGACTGCTTATGCTAGCGGTATTACGACCAACGTCCCTATCCAAATCGACGGTGAACTGGTAGAGAAAAAATAAAGACAGACTTTGTTGAATATCTACGTTCGTCCTAAATATCAATTTTTATTCGACGGTAACAAAAAAGCAGCACCTATATAGGCGCTGCTTTTTTATGTCTATATCAAACTATCGTAGATTATTTTGTTGGGATCACGTGCCAAACGTCAAGCTTATCGTCGCCATCTTTATCACCCATTTTGGTGTCATTGGCGTAAAAGTATAAAGGCTTACCATTCATGGCCCACTGATACTTACCATCTTCACGTTTGAATGCAGCAAACTGACCAGAAGCTTTGGCATTGCTTGGCGCTTGAAATATTGGCCACACAACTTGGCAGGCGGTGCCGCAAGCTGACATGTTCATTGAATCTTTATCGAAAGTATATAGTGTCATGTGATTGGTTGCGTCGACCAATACGCCGTTTTTACTAGCGACTGGTGCAGTATTATTGCTAGTGGCTTGCACCTCATGTGTACCTGACATGTCATTACCGACGACACTCTTTAGTGTCGTACAGCCTGTCAGAGCCAAAACACCTGTTAGAGCAGATAACATCATGATATTTTTCATAGTAACTTCCTTGTCATTTTGATAATTCTAATAATAAATTTTATGAGCCGTTTTTGTTTTCTGATATAAAAACTGGGCTTTAACCTCACTTGAGCGAAATAAATATAGCACACAGTTTTTGGCCATAACGGTCATCCATATACAAACTTACAAAAGTGGCTGAACTTTACAAAATGATTAAGTACGAGCATTTTCACTTAGCACCTTAACTCTACTATCTTGCTTCTTACTTCGCTCTTCTGTCAAAAACCAATCTGCGGTTATAGCACCTCGTTGACAAAACTCATGCATCTACTTACGTATTTGTCATCATATTATCTACAGTTCTTCGTAAAATAGTCTTATGGAAGTGAAGCATGACTACACAATAGACTATGACATGATAGACAACATGCTCACTGCAACTCATACATGAATGTTGAACTTAGCGCCTTTCGCACGCATATCAATAGTTATAAGACATTACACGATTACACCGAGCATAGCCTGATGCAAATGCTACTAAGGATACAACGACGACAATGACTCAGTCTTCTAATAAAAATCGCGCTCACCTTATCAAACAAGACTCTGCCAAACAGGGTTCTGCTGTTGACTTGATGTCTCATGGAGGCAAAAACGTATCGCCTACAAAACGCGTTGGTATCTTGGGCGGCGGTACTGCAGGGTCAACGATTGCTATTCGCTTAGCAGCGCTAGGACTTGAAACTTACTTGTTTGAAAAGAAAAAATCACTTATTGATGGTCCACCAATGTGCCATTTGCATGCAGGTGGTAACTTATACCGTGAGATACCTGATGAGGATTGCGTGGCACTTCTCAAACAATGTATCGATATATTACGCCTCTATCCTCATACCATCGACGTTCGTCCTACGGTATTCGCGGTGCCAACACGCGATGAAGGGTTTCCTGAAGACTTGCTACCGCGCTTGGACACGTTAACGGATGCTTATCAAGAACTGATCGAGCAAGACGCTAACAATAAAGTATTGGGCGAGCCTGAAGACTACTATCAACTCTATAGTCATGAACAACTGCTAGAGCTCTCCAAACGTGAGCAAGTTGCCGTACCGAGCACAGTTGATGAATGGGTAATACCTGTTGCCAAATACCTAGACTTAAACAAAGTAAAATTTCCGTTGATTGTGGTACAAGAGTACGGCTGGAATATCTTTCGTTTGGCGGCCTCTGCGCAGTTAGCGCTTGAAGAGTATGACCATGCCCATGTCTTCACTGATACTACGGTACAAAAAGTAGTTCCGGTAGATTGTGAGAACTGCACCAACGCCGATCATCATGTTACTAAATGGCGTATTGACTATCAACAAGCTCACAACCAAGCTCAAAAACAAGAGAACGCCTCTCAAACTGAGTCTATCGAAGTTGATTATCTAATCAATGCGTGCGGTTTTCGCACTGGCGTCATTGACGATATGGTCGGTGTAGAAGTCACGCGTATGGTCGAGTTCAAATCTTCCTATGTTACTCACTGGGGCGATGCAGGTGGACAGATACCCGAGATTATTGTTTATGGTCAACGAGGTACGCCCGAGGGCATGGCACAGCTAACCCCTTACCCTGGTGGCTACTTCCAAATACATGGGATGAGTAAAGCGATCACTTTATTCGATGATGGTTTGGTGGCCTCTAACACTGACAGTGCTCAGCCCAAGTTACCACAGCAATATGTACACTATATCGAAGATGGTTGGGACAAGTCACCATTACAAGCGCGTAGTCAGCAAGCGATTGAATATGTGGCTGAGTTTGTACCAACATTTAATAGTGCACGTACCATCGGTAACGCGCTATATGGTGGGCAGCAAATCCCTGGAGAAGATGATACATTGCGAGTGGCTGATGTCAGCCTATACTCTAATATACGCTACGCCCGTGCAGAAAATGTCAAAGCGTCTTCAACCCTGATCGCTGCTGATCAGATAGTCAATGAGTTGACAGAACTTGGACTAGTAGATAACGATACACCGATGAATCGTGGCCGTTATGCGCACGAATGGTCATATCTGACACACAACGATGGTGTGTCTGTCGATAAGGTGGCTCGCGTACTCGCTGAGCAGCGCGGTTTTCCAATAGCGATGGCAGATGTCAATCATAGTGTTCGCGAAGCGGTTTTGGACGATTTGTCACCGGCTGGTGCGTAGCCGTTATCGTTTATTGATAAGTTGTTACTTTGTCCATACGTAGAAAAAAGAGCAGACAACCTATATAGGGTTATCTGCTCTTTTTTTGTGCTTGCTTGCAATATGCTTGCTTTCAATGTGCTAACGATGATTGCCATCATTTCAGATTGATAAGCGTATTTAGGTTATATACTGACAACCCTAGCGGTTACTACCCGCCATTTTTTCTGTATCGACATCGTCTTTGATAGTCACGACGGTCTGTAGCATGTCGATTGCCTCGTCAATGGTATTGCATACTACTAGACGGTCTAAATCTTGCTGCTTCATAAAACCTTGCTCAGTCGTATATTTTAAATGCTCTATCATACGGTCATAAAAACCATTGATATTTAAAATAATCATTGGCTTTTCATGTTGGTACAACTGGCGCCATGTAGCGATTTCCATGATTTCTTCTAGTGTGCCTAGCCCGCCCGGCAAGGTAATAAAAGCGTCCGCGTACTCTGCCATGACGGTCTTACGAGTATGCATCGTATCGGTCAAATGCAAGCGAGTTAGCTGCTCATGAGCAATTTCGTGCTTGAGCATGAAAGTTGGGATAACACCCACGGCCTCGGCACCACCTGTGATGACTTCATCTGCCACAGCACCCATGAGACCGATACTGGCTCCGCCATACACCAACCCCATACCATTATTTGCCAACGCACTGCCCAATTCACGCGCCGCCTGCTCATAGACATCACTGTTGCCCAAGCGCGAGCCACAATATACCGCGACCAATGGCATCGTCAATGCTGATTTATCCACTGCTTTTTCTATGTTTGTGATGTCCTTACTCGTGATTACATCGTAAGTATCGTCATTTATTTTCATTTGCATACAGCGTCCTTAATTTTTATATCAGGTTTTATTGAGTGCTTGTTATTGATGAAGGTCAAACACCGACACCCTTCGATTGTATTATCATGCACATTGTTTATAAAACGCGCTCAGCCAAGGGATACAAAACTTGGAAGTCATATTTGAGCAACCGTCTCACCAGCATTTATCTTAACATAAGCAATGCTATCACACAGTCACAGGGATTTATCACTACGCAAAAACTACACTTTAAAGACATGTATTTGTGACACATCATAGTTTAATAATTATTATCTACCAATAAAAAAACACTAAGGTATAACGATGGATAATCGCGACGCTTCTTTGACTACAGACCACACAAATTCTATCATTGACAACAATTTGATCAATGCCAACAGTACGGACGGCGCTACTGATATCGATACATACTCGCTAAGCATCATGACCGATCGCAATCAAGTACTGGCAGCTACAGTCTATCGTCCTAAAGAGGCGCCCACAAAAGCCATTATGATGGCGCCCGCTACTGGCATCAAGCGCCGTTTTTATCATAACTTTGCGACATATTTGGCACAGAGTGGCTTTGGTGTCCTGACCTTTGACAATGAAGGTATCGGCGAGTCATTGTCGACTGAGCTGGCAAAATGTAGTGCTTCTTTAATCAGCTGGGGTCGCCATGATATGCCAGCCGTACTTGATGCGCTACAAGATCAGTTCCCTGATGCGTCTTACCATCTCATCGGCCACAGCGCAGGTGGACAGCTCATTGGGTTAATGCCGAACCATGACGCCATCTCTTCAGTATTCAATGTCGCCTGCTCATCAGGGCAGATCAAAAACATGGGTATGCCCTATAAGCTCAAAGCGATGTGGTTTATGGATGTTTTTATTCCGACTACTAACTTAGCATTGGGCTATACACCTGCAGACAAGATTGGTATGGGCGAGCCCCTGCCACGTGGCGTAGCGCGCCAATGGCGTGAGTGGTGCAATGGCGCAGGCTATATCAAAACCGCCTTTGGCAAAAGCATTCACACGCATTTTTATGATGAGCTCAACATGCCAGCACTGTGGTTAGGCTTTAGTGATGATGATATCGCCAATAGTGAAAACATGGACGATATGATACGCGTATTTACCAAGATGCCTGTAGAAAAGCGCTTCTTGGACCCTGATGATTTTGGACTAAATCAAGTCGGTCATATGCTCTATTTTAGTGGTAAAACCAATGCCAAAGCACCAGAGCTTTGGCAAATGGCAGTAGATTGGCTGAGCAAAGGTGAATAGGCTTTAATTATTCACCTTCTTGAGTTTTCTCTGCTTCAATACGCTTCTTTAGGGCGGAGTATAGCGACGGCTGCATATTATGAATATTGCCTATCATCCATTTTACATAGCTGATAGGTACCTCTTTGATTGGTTTGCCTTTATGCTTACCAAACGGCATCTTACTCACAGGAGTCGCTTTGTTGGAAATCGCATGTGCCGCTGCAAAATCTGTCGGGGCAATCTCTAGTCGCTCACAGCATGCTTGATAAAGCAGATAGCACATTCGTGCGTCACCTAACGCGTCATGAGCGGCAATCGTCATGGCACTCGCCTCGCTCTTGCCCAATAACTGCTCAATGCACTTGGACTGACCATACGCGCGCCATTCTGGAAAAGCGGCGCGCGCCAGTCTCACGGTACAGATGAGCTTAGCAGAGGGACTACCAATCACTCGCCAATCAAAGCGTACGTTATGTCCGATCAAATACTCTGGTAGCTCAAATTGATCTAATTCAAAGCGCTCAAGACCAGCGACATCAGCATCCGTAATACCATGCACCTTGATGACCACAGGCGATATCGAACGACCACTGTTGAAGTATTTCATCCACTCATATCCAGTTGTCACATTGATCGTCGCCACTTGAATCGGCCTCGGATCACGGCCTTGATCGGTTTCAGTATCGATGACCAGCGCCGTCTCAGCCATAGTAGAGATATCAGCCGTGTTAAAAGCATCATTCATAAGAAGTTAACCATCCATAGCACCGTCATCGCTCAACAACAGTGTTAAGTAGATAACGTTATATTTGCTGTGCTTGTGTTTAATGACACCTGTATTTATGGGGATAAAATCCATAGATAACAATGCTATACACACCTTTGTATACAGGGCTTTTATAATAAAGTCTTATACCGTATAAAACAAATAAGAGACCTCAATGCTAGCAGATGAAAAAAACAAACAACCCAAGCCTTCTATTTTTGGGCGCGTGTTGAGCGTACTGATTAGAGCAGTGGTATTGCTGGGGCTGTTATTTGTGTTTGATAAGCTGCTGCCCGATATCAGCCAACAGACCCAATCATTTGTGGTCGCCAAATGGCAACAGATGAGTCTGCTGCAGCAAGAACTGCCGACAGAAGATAGCCTACCCAGCCCACTACCAGGGCAAAACCTAACAGATACGTGGGGCGCAGCACGCAGTCAAGGGCGCTCACATGAAGGTATCGATATCTTTGCAGAACGAGGAACACCCATACAGTCAACCACGCAGGGTATCGTGAGCAAAGTTGGCGAAAATACTTTAGGTGGGCTCGTGGTCGTCGTAGTAGGACCGGGCGGTGCAGGACATTATTATGCTCATCTAGAGGACTATGCTGATATCTCTCCCAATGATTGGGTCAATAAAGGTGATACTATTGGCTACGTGGGTGATAGTGGCAATGCAAAAGGGACACCGCCACATGTACATTATGGTATTTATATTAATGGCAGTGCTGTGAACCCCTATCCACTTTTACAAAAGAATTAAGCATAATGTATAAAAAGCTCTAATAACATGTATCAAGAGAGGTGCTAGGGCCTGTCCCTATTTTAAAAATGGTGATAAAAATGAAATAAATCGCAGGCTAACAAGGAAAATAGTGCAGGCAATACCGAGATATTGACCAGCTATTTGACGCCGTTTGCCAAAGATTTAGCCATTTTTAGCCCATTTAGTGATAAGCGTTTGAATTAGGGACACGCCCTAGTTTGCGGTGACTGTACGCACATAAGTGGCTGGAAATACCACACTAAATGTCGAACCCTCACCCTCTATTGATTCAATCTGTAGCTGCGCTTCGTGTTGATGCAGTACGTGTTTTACGATAGCTAATCCTAGACCTGTACCACCTGTGGCACGGCTGCGACCTTTATCAACACGGTAGAAGCGCTCCGTCAAACGAACAATATGCTCTGGTGCAATACCCAATCCGTCGTCTTCGACTGCAAATCGGCATCCATTTGATGTTCGCGTCCAACTGATAGTAATATTGCCACCTTTTGGTGTGTATTTTATCGCGTTGATCACCAGATTGGACAATGCACTGTTTAAGTACATCTCTGACCCATATAGCCCATCATAGGTGTCTATATGCAGATGAATGATATGCTTATAGGCTTGGTTATAGGCTTGCGCATCATCATAGATATTGGTAAGTAGCTTGGTCATATCTATAGCATTGACTTCGTGCGTCTCTTCGATCTCAATTCTAGATAGTAGTAGTAAGTCATTTACGATTCTATTCATACGCGCGGTTTGCTGAGTCATGAGCTCAAAACCACGGCGCCAATGGGGCGGCATATCTGGCTGATCCGTGAAGTTTTCTAAGTAACCTGTCATGACGGTCAATGGTGTGCGTAGCTCATGAGAGACGTTTGCCACAAAGTCTTGGCGCATCTGCTCTAGGTGCTTTAAGCGCGTCACATCATAAATAAATAGGAGTTTTTCATCACCAAAAGACGTGAGCTCAAATTTTAGGTAGCGGCTAGGGTCGCGCCATGACTCTATGTGGATGCCGTCATTGGGTAGCGTGGTGTCCTCATAATATTGGTGGAACTCTGGTATGGTAATAAAATCAAAGACACTCTTCCCTTTATCATCTGGCTGCAAAGACAATAGATCCTGCGCCGCCTGATTCCACCATCCTAAGCAATCATTCTCATCGATTAAAATCACCGCGTCTCGTAGTGCTCGCAGTGCGCTTCTGATTTTTTGTAGCTGCTCTGCTTCATGCTGGGCAGAGGTGTTTTCTGGGGTATCTTGCTGATGGCTGTTACGAGTTTTTTTGTGTTGTGCTGGCACTGTCTTGTCCATTTCTTATCCTTACCACTATCCGCTATTTTAGTATTCCAGCGACCTTATGTATGCAAGACTAGCTTGGCTCAATAAGACTAGAGAATCGATAGCCTGTACCGCGTACCGTCTGTATCAATGTATCACAGTCATGAGGACGCAAGAGTTTACGCAGACGCTTGATATGTACATCGATGGTACGATCTTCGATGTATACGTTGCCGCCCCAAACCTGATCGAGGAGCTGCGTTCGTGTATAAGCGCGCTCTGGATGACTCATAAAAAACGCCAATAGACGATACTCTGTCGGACCCACATCGATGACTTTTCCGGCGGCGGTCACACGCTGGCTTTTGGTATCTAGACTCAACTGACCGATTTCAATAGGCTTGTCACTACTCATCGCACTACTACGGCGCAATACCGCTTTGATTCTAGAGATCAACTCACGGGTTGAAAAAGGCTTGGTCATGTAGTCATCTGCACCCGCGTCGAGCCCATAAACCTTGCTGTCCTCTTCACTTTTCGCTGTCAACATAATGACTGGTATCTCAGAGAGCAGCTCATCGTTTTTTAGCATACGGCAAAAATCAACGCCGCTTTTGTCTCCCGGTAGCATCCAATCTAACAAGATCAGCGACGGTCTATGATCGACCACTTGCTGGTGCGCCTCTGAGACGTCAGCGGCTTGCAGGCTCTCAAATCCAGCCATTTCTAGCGTCATCACAACCATTTCACGAATCGCAGGTTCATCTTCAACAATCAAAATTTGCTCGTTATACATATGACATTCTCAGTGTTAGAGGGCAAAATTTAGCATGTAAAAAGGCGATAAATACTCACCAGTCTTTATCTATTAAACGGATTAATTATGACAGCTTGATGACACTCTAGTGTCAGATCTCCAGTAGAAAATTTAGGGGTCCGTCATTGACACTATCGACTTGCATGTCAGCGCCAAACTGACCAGTGGCGACGTTTGGGTACTGTGTTTTTGCATAGTCTATAAGTTGCTCAAACAGTATTTGAGCCGCATCAGGTGCCATTGCACTACCAAAATCAGGACGGCGACCTTTGTCTGTTTTTGCCATCAAGGTGAACTGCGACACCAATAACAAACCACCGCCTGCCTGCTGGACATCTTTATCTAGTTTACCAAATTTTGTAGGATCTTCATCATTTTCAAAAATACGATACGTGAGAATTTTATCAATCATTCGCTGAGCCGTACTCAGACTATCCTCGTGTCCCAAACCAATATAAGCCAGTATTCCATGATCTATTTTGCCAACACAATGCTCATCGATAGTCACACTAGCCCGCCTGACTCGTTGTATAAGTGCCTTCATTTACTCATTCCTTAACAGATTATGCTCAGACAATAATGGGCTGTCCATGATAAAATACGGTCATTAACTTGCACATGCAATAATGACATCATCTCTTATTTTGGTAGCCGTATTATGAATGTATTTACCACCTTACAACAGCTGGTACCACAGCAGCAGCTCAGTAAAGTCGCTGGACGTTTGGCCGCCAGCCGCCATCCTTATGTTAAACGTACCTTTATTCGTAGTTTTGCAAAAGCCTATAACATCAGCCTAGACGAGTATGAGCGCCAGAGTCTCAACGCATACGAGAGCTTTAATGATTTTTTCACTCGTGAATTAAAAGAAGACGCTCGTACCATCGATACCACTGACAACGGTATCGTCAGCCCTGCTGATGGTATTATCTCTCAGCTCGGACAAATCCAAGATCATAAGTTATTGCAAGCCAAGGGTCGTCACTATGATGTCGGACAGCTGCTGGCTGATAGCGAAGATGGCAGTTACTTTGCGGATGGCAGTTTTGCGACGATCTACCTAGCACCTAGCAACTATCACCGTGTCCATGTGCCGTTTACAGGTACGTTGACCAAGACTCGCTACGTACCTGGCACGTTGTTTTCGGTTAATAACACTACGGCCGCTAACGTACCAGATTTATTTGCTCGTAATGAGCGTCTGGTCTGCATGTTCGATACCAAGTACGGCAAAGCAGCCGTTGTCATGGTAGGCGCTATGATCGTCGCTGGTATCGAAACCGTCGCGACAGGCAAAATCACTCGTACTGACGACATCCAAGAAGCTGATCATGACATGCCGTTTGCCGCAGGGGATGAACTTGGACGTTTTTATTTAGGCTCAACGGCTATCGTGGTACTACCAAAAGCAGCAAAAGCTGACTGGTTGGATAGCATGCAAGCCAACAGCGTCGTGCAAATGGGTCAACTGTTGGGAATGGCAAATACTCAATAATACGACCGTATAAAAACGCTCAAAATATTAGCCCATTTAGGTATGTTAATGCATACTTAACTGGGCTTTTTTATGACTGTCACTCATATAGAGTTATGCATCGACCAGCCATCCTTGCTGGGTTGCATAGTCGATATTTTTGGTAAGCCAATCATGAATGGGTGGAAAGCTGTCTTTGATAAAAGCAAGGGCATAAGCTACCTGCGAACGTGTTACCTGAGCTTCGACCCACGTTTTCCCCTCAGTATTAAGATTGAGTAAAAACGGCAATAAGCGGTCAACCACTCTGAGCAACTGGCTTTCTTTGCTGCTACCCGTTTCTTGCGCCTCCCAAACCTCACTTAACGCTGCGATACCATTGCCACGCTCTGCTTGTAGTCGAGCAATACCAGCACGCTCTTCAACGTGCGCATCGCTACGGCTATTTGCGAATAAAAACGTATCGCCAGCGTCAATCTCACCCAAATCATGTACCAGTGCCATCTTTAGCAGTCGCTCATGATTGACATCCAATTCAAACGCTTCAGCAATTGACCAACACGCCATAGCCAAGTGCCAAGAGTGCTCGGCAGAGTTTTCGCGGCGAGTGGTTTTTGTCACATAGCTACGGCGATTGATACGCTTGAGGGCATCTAGCTCTAGTAAAAAATGAGTGACATCGTCCATATCGATGTTTGAGGCAACAGCTGGACTGGTTAATGGTGTAAGGCTTACTTGTGACATTGGCTTTCTCTGGTTTTATCTATTTATTGGTTTTTGACGTTTATCATGTTTAATGCTTATGGCTTTTTATATCGATATATCTTGGTGATTGAGAGAATATTATCGAAAAAATAGCGCTTATCTTACTAAGCGCTATTTGTTGCAAGATGCAAGATGTAAGATGTAAGATGTAAGATGTAAGATGCAAGATGCAAGATAAGAAGTCAAATAAACAACGCTCTTACTCGTCAATCATCTACTTAATCAAATTAATAATGGTTTTGAACGCAGGGTCTTCACTACTGCGACACAGCTCAAACAGAATAGACTCAACGGTACTGATCACGCCTCCCGCACGGCGTATACGTCGAATGGCTTGTTTTTTGTCATAAGGAAAGCGAGAGCCAACCGCATCGCCAATGATGACAGGTTGCATGCCGTTGTCTAATAAATCTAATGCTGTCTGCATAATACAGACATGCGCTTCAGCACCAAATAGCAGCACGGTACTACGGTTCTGCTGTGCCAAATGATGCCACGTGTCATTGTTATCACAAGCGCTAAAGGTAACTTTCTCGAAGCTCTTGGCATTATCTCCTTCAAGCACCTCGCGTAACTCTGGTAAGGTATCGCCCAGCCCTTTTTTGTATTGTTCGTTCAGCATAATTGGGATATTGAGTGCTTGCAGACCCTTAATGAGAGTAACTGTTTTTTTGACGATGTTTTCGTGGTCATAGATATGCGGTGTTAGGCGCTCTTGCACATCAATAATCATCGCTTGGGTGTTCTCGCGAGCGATTCGATAGGTGCGATCATTAATCATAGTAGACATAGTACACTCCTTGTACGGCTGACATTTATTATCAAAAGCTATTTTAGAATGATCATTATTAGAGTTGTCATCAATAACATCTTAGCTCAGCTCACTCTTATTTAGTCACAGTTTTTTGGATGCGTCAATGAAGATAACTTGCAAACGTACTGCAAGTTTTGTTTTTGAGCATGTGGCTCGTTTATTTATGCCATAAAAAACCCCCAGTCATCATGACTGGGGGTTTTATTTACAAGCAAATAGCTGGTTTAGTGTGTTTAGATAATCTTGTCTATATAGATAAGATTAAACGCGCTCAATAACAGTAGCAATACCTTGGCCAAGACCGATACACATCGTCGCTAGACCGATTTCAGTATCTGATTGCTCCATTGCGTTTAGCAAGGTTACTGTGATACGAGCACCTGAACATCCTAGTGGATGACCTAGAGCGATTGCACCACCGTTGATGTTGACGATGTCTTGCTTATCAGTTAGGTTCAGTCCTTTCAATACAGACAGACCCTGAGCTGCAAATGCTTCGTTTAGCTCGATGGTTTGCATGTCATCGATGCTCATGCCAGCACGTTTTAGTGCTTTGTTGGTAGCAGGTACAGGGCCATAGCCCATGATGGCCGCATCACAACCAGCAACGGCCATACTACGAATACGGGCACGTGGCTTTAGACCTAGATCTTTGGCTTTTTGTGCACTCATGACTAGCATGGCTGATGCACCATCAGACAAGGCAGATGAGGTTGCTGCTGTAACCGTACCGCCTTTTGGATCAAACGCTGGGCGTAGGTTGCGCATTTGCTCCATTGTCGCATCTGGACGAATCACTTCATCCACAGTACATAATTGCAAGCGACCAGCCGCATCATGACCTTCGATGCCGATGATTTCATTGTCAAAACGACCTTCAGTGGTCGCAGCCCATGCACGGCGATGTGACTCAAGACCAAAAGCGTCTTGCTCTTCACGCGTAATGTTATTCATGCGGCCTAACATCTCAGCGGTCAAGCCCATCATGTTTGAGGCTTTTGCATAGTGCTTAGAAGCAGCTGGGTTCAAATCAACACCGTGCATCATACCGACGTGGCCCATGTGCTCAACGCCACCGATGATGAATACATCGCCTTGGTTGGTCATGATTTGCGCAGCAGCGGTATGAAGCGCTTGCATAGAAGAGCCGCACAGACGGTTGACCGTTTGGCCACCAGCAGTTTTTGGGATACCAGCTAGTAGACCGATGTTACGACCGATGTTTAGACCTTGCTCTAGTGTCTGGTTCACACAGCCCCAGATAATATCTTCAATATCATTGGTATCAAAGTCATTACGTTCTACTAAGGCACGTACCAATTCAGCTGAAATAGTATCAGCACGTACATGGCGGAACATACCATTTTTGGTTTTGCCCATTGCCGAGCGTACGCCATCTACGATGACCACATCTTTTGGACTTAAAGTTGTCATACTATCTTCCTTTTCAATTTTTATTGTCAGTGTAGGCAGTTCACTTCAGCGCTATGATTTGCTGGTCTTGCACAAAGTACAGAAAGCAATCTATTAGATCTGAACTGAAATAAATCTGCTAAAACAGTACGTCTGCAATCAAAGAGTATTAATAAATCCATTGTTATCTCTCTTTTGCCAGACGTACCACACTTATCCTAATACGGTATGTTCATTAATTGACTGAGTAAAAAGTCTCGCCAGCTGCTGCCATATCGCGAATCTTTTGCGGCGCTTCATAGGCTTTACCAAGGTACGCATATTTTTCACACAGCGCCAAATAGTTATCTAGACCCATTTGGTCAACATAACGGCAAGGACCACCGCGGAATGGTGGGAAACCGACACCCATGATCATTGCCATGTCGGCCTCGGCAGGCGTGCTTACGATGTTGTCTTCTAGGCAGCGAACCGTTTCGTTGCAGAACGCAATCATAGTACGGTCGATGATCGCTTGATCATCAAATTCTTGCTTGTCGCTGTCAGTCGTGGTTTTGAGTAACTCGTAAGTAGCTTCGTCAGCAACTTTCTTTGGCTTACCGCGCTTATCAGTTTCATACTTGTAGAAACCAACGCCGTTTTTCTGACCTAGACGCTCGTTCTCATATAGATGCTGAATGGCACCTTTGTAGTCAGGCTTCATACGATCAGGGAAACCGTCCGCCATTACTGCTGCGCCATGTACACCTGTGTCTAGACCGACAACGTCGATTAGGTATGCAGGACCCATTGGCCAGCCGAATTTTTCCATGACTTTATCGACATGAGCAAAATCAGCACCTTGCTTGAGTAGTAAGTCAAACGCGCCAAAGTATGGGAACAAGACACGGTTCACAAGGAAACCTGGGCAGTCATTGACTACAACAGGGACTTTACCCATTTTAGAGGCTAGTGCAACGGTAGTCGCCACGGCTTCTTCAGATGATTTCTCACCGCGGATAACTTCTACCAGTGGCATACGATGTACTGGGTTAAAGAAATGCATACCCACGAAGTTTTCTGGACGCTCAAGCGCTTCTGCTAGATAAGTAATAGAGATCGTCGAGGTGTTTGACGCTAGGATGCAATCGTCTTTTACCAGGCCTTCTACTTCTTTTAGTACCGCACGTTTTACGTTTGGATTTTCTACGACCGCTTCGATTACGATATCAGTCTCAGAAAAGTCGCCATAGTTCAAAGTAGGACGAATACGGCTCAACGTTTCACCCATTTTCGCTGGGGTCATTTTCTTACGTTCAACCATTTTGCCAAGCAGTTTGCTGGCTTCGCCCATACCAAGGTCTAATTGCTCAGACTTGATGTCTTTCATGATGATTGGCAAGCCTTTGCTGGCTGCTTGATACGCGATACCGCCGCCCATGATGCCAGCGCCTAGTACGGCTGCTTCATTGATTTCATGTGCTTGTTTGCTGTGTTGTTTCGCTAGCTTTTTAACCAATTGGTCATTTAAGAATAGACCAACCAAGCTCTCTGCTTGTGGGGTTTTAGCCGCTTTAGCAAAACCAGCCGCTTCTACTTCGATTGCCTTGTCACGCGGTAGATTGACGTGCTTCTCAATCGCTTCGATTGCTAACGCTGGTGCTGGGTACTGCTTAGGATTGGCTTTAGCAAAAATAGCACCTTTGGCACTGTTAAATGCCATGGCTTGCTCAAGCTGGTTTAGCTTAACTGGGACCAGTTTTTCTTCACGTTTTGCTTTCCAATCAAGCTCACCTGAGATACATTTTTTGACTAGGTCAATTGCAGCATCTTGTAAGTCATCAGCAGGTACGGTTGCATCAACTAAGCCAAGTTTAAGAGCAGCAAGTGGTTTTTTCGGGCTACCAGTAGCGATAAGCTCAAGCGCATTGTCGATACCGATCACACGTGTACTACGAACTGTACCACCAAATCCTGGGAAAATACCAAGTTGAGTTTCTGGTAGACCGATGATTGCTTTGTCGCTCATGACGCGGTATTCACAGACCAATGTCATCTCACAACCACCGCCCATCGCAGCGCCATTGATGGCAGCAACTTTCGGGAATGGTAGGTCTTCAAAACGGTTGAAAGCGTCATTGACATGAACGACCCAATCTTTGATCTCGCTTTCTGATTTTTTGAAAGAACCGACAAATTCTGTGATATCAGCACCAGCGATAAACACGCCTTTGGCTGAAGTTACAATAAGACCTTTTACGTCGTCAGCTTTTTCTAACGCGCTAACGGCTTCACCAAACTGCTTGTTGGTCTCAGCATCAAACTTGTTCACGCTCTCATTTTCGGCGTTGTACTGCATGTTGGCGATGCCATCCTCTAGCATTGTCACCGTGATGCGATTTCCTTGGTATACCATTTGAAACTCCTTTCTATATAACGAAAGCTACGTTTTGAATTAAATAAATAGCCAGTTATTGTTAGTAAAATGGGTAATAGCACTCCACGCATGCTACGTCTTAGAGATAAACACATAGCTTACGCACGAGTGAAGATGTCTTTATTATCCAGCGCTCATGATGGGATACTTGTGTTGACGCTTGTACCTCACCACACGGCGCTTCATTTATATGTTACAACCACTGATATTAAAATACTGACTGAGACATGCTCCAATACAGATGATCGACCACACTGAGCAAAACTCAATACGGTCACTATCGGACCATTTTCACGTCAATTAGTGTAGGGGATTATGCCCCTAACTGTCACAAGCTAATACCATACTCGCAAGTCACTCTTAAATCACCCGTAGGCATTTACCTTATGCGCAAAGTGTTTTAGTGAATGACTGTATACTGAGTGACTATTTTGATATTAATTTATCTGGCTTGCCTATGCTGTCTACCACCACAAGGATGATAAACCGTTGCTGTGCTCAACAAATATGACTTACTTAGATTGTACCTTTATCAAAGCATATTCAACCAGTGAGTGACACCATCCATACGTAACAAAATCTTGTCGCTGTATTTCAGCTTAGCGCAGTTTGCTTTAGGGTATACACTCACTGTGAAAGTCGCGATAAAAAATGCAAAAAACAATCAATTGATACGGTGTCTCACAAAAGCCGTATGACCTATCATGCTACACTAATACTGTTTTTACCTTATCTCTGATAAGTCTCTACTGTACTCCTAATAAATGGTTGGATTATGACTGTTTCCCTTACTTCTGGCACTACTTCTTCTGATATCACCTCTTTTGACTTTATTTCTTTTCAAAGCACTGAGCAGTTTCATGGTGCTGTGCGCGAACAATTGGCGCAAGACATCGAGGTATTGTTTGCTTATGCCAAGCTTCCTAGTCCACTGGTCGATGCTTGCCGTTATGTGATGACTGGACAAGGCAAACTGGTAAGACCACTCATGGTTGCCAGCGCTTTTGCCAGTATCAACAGCAGTAAGAGTAATCGTGAAGACGAGCGCAATGATGTCGATATGCTCAACGCTGATCTGGACTCATTACTCGAGAACGACTCAGACTATGATATGTCGCGCCGTGCTGCACTGGCTGTGGAGCTACTGCATACCTACTCGCTAGTACATGATGATCTGCCCTGTATGGATGATGATGAGCTACGCCGCGGCCAACCAACGGCTCATATCGCCTTTGATGAAGCGACGGCTCTGCTGGCAGGAGATGTGCTGCAGACGCTAGCATTTGAAGTACTCACTGCAGAGCTGCCAACCTTTGCGCCATTCAATGCGGACATTGCAAGCCAGCTATTGGCAATTTTTGCTCCGCGCGCACGGCGCATGGTGTCGGGTCAAATGCTAGATCTTAATGCCGAAGCCAGTACCAGTATCGCGCAGGACGATTTAGAAGCCATTCACCGCGACAAGACAGGGGCGTTGATCGAGGCAGCTATGCTTATGGGCGGCGTTTGTGCTGGTGCAACAGCCCCGCAGCGCATGGCACTGCAAGAGTGCGCACAACACATCGGGCTTGCCTTTCAAGTCCAAGATGATGTGTTGGACGTCACCATGACGACAGACACACTTGGCAAACCAGCGGGGAGCGATGAAAAGCTGGACAAGTCTACCTATGTAAAACTGATGGGTGCCGATAATGCGACCAGCTACGCGCAATCGCTGTTTAATGACGGACGCACAGCCATTTCTCATGAACTACATAGTCATGAGCTTAGCGACAAAGACAATATTGGCAAAAACAATGATGCTCTCTTGGCGTTGATTGAATGGCTCTGGTCGCGTAAGAAATAGTTTATCAAATGATCAGTGATCAAGAAGATCTTCGCAAATTTTATTACCTTAAACGGCAGTGAGTGGTCAATATGGACAGTCCCCCTACCCCGCGTATCTATCTTGGTACTGGTGGCTATAGCGATACTGACTTACTCGGTACGCTATATCCAAAAGGCACCAAAAAGACGGATTTCCTACGTGAATACGCCAAGCAGTACGGCGCGGTAGAGGTAAACAGCACATTCTATGCACCCATCGGGCAAAAAGCCTTTGCTGGAATGGTAGATAAAGCCTACGCCCAAGCAGGTAGTCAGCTCAAATTTTCTGTAAAATTGCATCAAGACTTTACTCATGCACGTAAAGGCACTGCCGAACACGCACAAGCATTTCTAAACGCCTTATCTCCGCTTATCGAAGCGGATGCGTTAGCACCGTTATTACTCCAGTTCCCACACGGTTTTGATCGTACCCGCACGCATCGCCTCTATCTGGCAGAGCTTGTCAGTTGGTTTAAAGATTATCCACTTGCTATCGAGTTCCGCCATAACGGCTGGCACACGCCACAAGTGGTCGATAGTTTCCAGCAGCAAGGGCTGATCTGGTGCAGCGTCGACTATCCAAAAGTCGGTGGGTTGCCACCATCACGATTGATATTCACTGAGCGCACTGGCTATCTGCGTATGCATGGCAATAACACGGGCTGGTGGGATGCGATGAGCGCAGCTGACCGTCATGATTATCGTTATAGCGAAGCTGAGATGCAGGGCTGGGCACAAGCGATTGCCAATCAGCGTCAGCACTTTGATACGCTCTATATATTTTTTCAAAACACGGTCAATGCGCATGCTTATTATAATATTGCGATGCTACGTGAAGCGTTGGCAGTACATAACTTTGACGTATTATAATTAATCTAAACCCTTACATTAATAAGAGCGCTATGGATTCACTCAGTCAAATCGTCTTGGGCGCAAGCGTACAAGGCACGTTACTTGGCAAGTATCAAGGTCGCAAAGCCTATCTGTACGGGGCAATGCTAGGTACATTACCTGATTTGGATGTGCTGGTTCATTATCCTGACCCCATCAGTGACATGACTTACCATCGCGGCTTTAGCCACTCACTGATTGTCCTGACTGCAGTGGGTATCATAGGCGCTTGGCTAATCAGTCGCTATCATCAATGGCGCAACATGCCATTGCCTTACTCTAAAGCTCGCTTAACGCTAGCCATGACGTTGGCACTGACGACCCATCCGATTTTAGACAGCTTTACCGTCTATGGCACACAATTACTGTGGCCACTACAAGAGTCTTTATCGCTGACACCTTTTAGTATTGCGTCAATGTTCATCATCGATCCACTCTATACTTTGCCATTACTTGTAGCACTACTTCTGGGACTTATTAAGGGTAGCAGACTTATAGCATTCAAAGCTGGACTGCTGGTCAATTGTCAACGTTTTGCCTTATGGATGCTACTGCTCAGTAGTAGTTACTTACTGCTTAGCTTAGGATTAAAATACCATGCACAGTCTCAAGCTAAGCAAACTTTGGCAGCGGCTAATATCCATACCACGCGCCTCAAAACCATGCCTGCCCTGCCGACAGTGCTTATGTGGCGTACAGTTGCTGAAGACGATCAAGATAGATTGATTGAAGTACGAGGTAGCGTTTTAGACAGTCGCTTACCTGAGTATCGCTACCTGACGCAGTATGACAACTCACAGACACTACGCGTAAACATGCCAGCGCAAAGCCGACCCTATGCACACAGGCTGGATTGGTTCTCTGGTGATTGGACAGGATATCGCGTCCAAATGCTACCCGCCACTTCTACCACTAGCGATGCAGCCGAACAGCTGGTCGTTGATGACCTACGTATGATGGCAGGTGACACGGCGTTCTTTAGTTTTGTATTGGCTAATAAAATAGGACAAGGGGCACCATGGCAATCGATTACGCCTATAGAAGCACCTGTTATCAAAACGGATGGCGAACCTGAAGTGTCGCGTATTGAATTGGTCAAACAAGGATTTGTGAGAGTGTTTGATGAGTCGGTTGTGGATAGAGGTACCGGATGGAAGGTAGTTGAATGAAGATATCCTCGCTACTCAAACTATAAGTCTAAAAGGAGCTCCTAAAAAAGATTTTATTATAAATGTCACAGGTATTTTAACTACTAAATATGGAGAAGTATTACCTTTCTCATATGCTCGAAAAGGTGAAGTTCACTTAATGTCTAATTATTACTCTGGTTTTTACCTGTTAACGCCTACTGTGTAATACCTTCTTATCTTTCTAATCTAGAAATTGAGACTAATAAACCCGTAAAAATCTGACAGCAGCCATAACCTATAAACCAAAAAAAGGACACCTCACCGTGTCCTTTTTTTCATCCAAACCCTTAGCAACTCAAAATTTTTATCTTTCAAACCTATAGAAACTCAGCTCATACATTTATCTAAAAACAAGCCTACAGAATCGCTCTACTTATCGGTTTTGCACACTGGTAACTTATATCCTACTAATCAAGAGACATTAGTCAAGATGCAACATAAGCGTACTGATATTCACCTACAATAATAGAGAGAATAATAATGACAACCCTAAAAAATAAAGTCGCGATTGTAACTGGTTCATCAAAAGGTATCGGCGCACAGATAGCTATATTGCTTGCAGAGGCAGGAGCTAAAACCGTCATTAATTATGCAAACGATGACGCAGCAGCCAATGATATCGTGATCCAGATTAAATCAGCAGGCGGTGAAGCTATCGCTGTGCAAGCAGATGTCAGTAATACCAAGCAAGTGGCTACGCTGTTCGACACCACCATCAGTGAATTTGGCAAACCAGATATTTTGGTCAATAGCGCAGGTATAATGATTAATAAACCCATTGCAGAAACCACTGATGAAGATTTTGATCGTATATTTTCTATCAATGTAAAAGGCACGTTTAACACGCTACGTGAGGCGGCGACTAAACTCAATAATGGCGGTCGTATCGTTAACCTTTCAAGCACGACCACTCGCATGATGCTGCCTGCCTATGGCACATACTGTGCAACCAAAGGTGCGGTAGAGCAGCTAACTAGAATCTTTTCTAAAGAAGTTGGCGAGCGCAACATTACTGTCAATGCAGTCTCTCCTGGCCCTACTGACACTGAGTTATTCAATCAAGGTAAAGCTGACGAGACTATCGAAAATCTCGCTGGTATGTCACCATTTAATCGTATCGGTGAACCAATCGATATCGCCCGCGTAGTGTCATTTTTAGTGAGCGAAGAAGCGGCTTGGATGACAGGACAAAATATCGGTGCAAACGGCGGTATAGCATAATAGCATTTTTCGACTGAAAGTGATCAAACAAAAAAAGGACACCTTTCGGTATCCTTTTCTATCAATCAAATACTTAGCTACTGAAGATTACGCTTCAACGCCAGCATCTTGACCTTTATATTTTGCATTTGCGTAGTCCCAGTTCACTAGCTTGTCTAAGAACGTATCAACATAGTCAGGACGACGGTTACGGTAATCTACATAATACGCGTGTTCCCATACATCACAAGTCAGTACAGCGACTTGGTCATGTGCAAGTGGGGTGTCAGCGTTAGCAGTTTTGGCGATTGACAATTTACCACCAACTTTATCAGCCACTAACCATGCCCAACCTGAACCAAACTGAGTCAATGCTGCGTTTTTGAACTCTTCACGGAACTTGTCATAGCTACCGAAGTCTTCTTCGATTTTTGCTTTTAGATCGCCAGTAGGTTCGCCGCCGCCGTTCGTTGGCGTCATGCAGTTCCAATAGAACGTGTGGTTCCATACTTGAGCTGCTTGGTTGAATAGGTTTTGAGTGCTTTCGCTTTCAGAAGCTGCCTTGATAATTTCTGGCAATGTTTTGTCTTCTAGACCAGAACCTGGTAGCAAGTCTTTTAGCTTATTTACGTAAGCAGCATGATGCTTATCATGATGGTATTCTAGCGTCTCGGCACTGATATGTGGCTCTAGTGCGTCTTTTGCATATGGTAGGTCTGGCAATGTAATGTTTGACATAATTATTTTATCCTTGCTTATTTGGCCACTCATACTGTTTATATCTCGGAAATATATCATCAAAGTTAGTATTTCTGTCGATAGGCAAGCCTAAAAACAGAACTACCCTAAGAAGATGCGTACTAAAGACATAAACAATATCGAGCTAAATTGGCTGAGTTTATTGTTTGAAATAAGTTTGATCGTTTAATACACGTTATTGCTTAACACAGTATCACGTATTATTATGAGTCCAAAATTAATCTAGCTATTACTTATTGCTATTATTCTTTGTCTAAAGGCTAAGTATCTAACCCTATAGACTTTTATTAACTTAATGTTCACAAGCTATAAGATTTTATTCACTGTAGCTTAGAAACCATTATAGCAACAGTAGCCAATAATATCAGTTACCAAATGTTATAGCCCGCATAATTTGCATAGCAATTGGTTATTCATTTAATAATAATCACCACCATCGTATAGCCATACGCTATTAAGCGTAATACAGTCACAACATAGCTATCAAGGTCGATCAAATCATCGCTACTCACCTAACGGAATGTCTATATGAGCTCTACTGACCCCTTTTTACTTTCTACTGAGTCGACCTCCGATGACCAATGGGTACTCGCCAGTAATAATAAAGGCAAATTAGCTGAATTCAAACGACTATTTGCAGAAGCAAATTTAAACGTAACGATTGTTCCGCAAGGTCAACTCGATATCGAGGATGCTGTTGAGGATGGCTTGAGCTTTGTAGAAAACGCCATTATCAAAGCCCGTCACGCCAGCCGTATCAGTGGGCTGCCTGCTATTGCTGATGATTCAGGACTGTGTGTACCTGTATTGGGCAACGCGCCAGGTATCTACTCCGCTCGCTACGCGGGCGAACACGGTAACGATAGTAAAAACAACGCCAAACTCATCGCTGACTTGCAGCCTATCCGCACAGCAAATCCAAATACTCCGATCAAAGGTATGTTCGTTTGCGTACTGGCCATGGTGCGTCATGCCGATGACTCCTTACCGATTGTCGCCCAAGGATTATGGCATGGTGAGATTTCAGAGGCAGCGCATGGTGATGGCGGTTTTGGCTATGATCCATTGTTTTGGTTACCTGACTTGCAAGCCAGTGCAGCTAGCCTGAGCGCAGCTGATAAAAATAGCATCAGCCATCGTGGTCAGGCGATCAAGCAGTTACTAAAACAGTTGGCCTAAACTTGCCCAACTGACTGGATAAGCGTACTTAATAAAAACAGCAACATAAGAAAACATGGCGTTAAAGAGATAATTTTTACTTTAATAAACAGATAGATTATACTGTTCTACTTTTAAAATTTTGTTGAAAGCCGTTATTTGGCTGTATAATTCACCAAAAAGCGTTATTATGCGCTGCATTAACGGTTTATGATTGATATTTGGTAGTGTCTGCAACTTGGACAGCGTTATCTTAATCAGTATCAGCGGCGATGGCTACTGGTGCTGATTTTGAGGTTGCGGGCTTATCACTATCCCCTATTTTTATTCCAACGGCAACCGGTCGTACACGCCCGTAATTTGAGGCACGGTTTGTCTATTACCATTTAACCCTAAGTACTATTTCATTAATCAAACGTACTACTTAATCCTAAAGGTGTAATGAACATGGCTACAG
Organism: Psychrobacter sp. PP-21; assembly: GCF_033790785.1. Classification (NCBI taxonomy): domain Bacteria; kingdom Pseudomonadati; phylum Pseudomonadota; class Gammaproteobacteria; order Moraxellales; family Moraxellaceae; genus Psychrobacter; species Psychrobacter sp. PP-21. Next base: position 207,349 of record NZ_JAMYEB010000004.1, read on the forward strand.
ATTTACAAGTCACAACCAATAAGCTATCAAATAAAGAAACTCAGCTCACGGTTAAAGTGCCCGTTGAAAAAATTCAAAACAAAGTCGAAGGCCGTATTCGCCAAGTTGCGAAAACTGCCAAGATTGACGGTTTCCGTAAAGGTAACGTCCCAATGTCACACATCCGCTCACAGTACGGTGCTGGTATCCAGCAAGAAGTGATCAACGATGTGATCCGTGATACGGTTTTTGAAGCGATCAAATCTGAAGACATTCGCGCTGTTGGCATGCCTAACATCGACGACGTAAAACTTGAAGATGATTTCTTGGTATATCAAGCGACTGTTGAAATCTTCCCAGAAGTAGACGTACAAGGTATCGATGAGATCGAAGTTGAGCGTCACACGGCACAAGTGAGTGAAGAAGACGTCGACACCATGATCGAAAACCTACAAAAGCAACGTGAAGAATTCGTTGAGAAAAAGGGCATGGCGGCAAAAGACAACCAAGTGACTTTTGACTTTGAAGGCTCTATCGACGGCGAAAAATTCGAAGGCGGCTCTAGCGAGGACTTCAAATTGGTTATCGGTAGCAACCAGATGATCCCAGGTTTTGAAGCTGGTATTAAAGGCATGAAAGCTGGCGAAGAAAAAACTATCGACGTGACTTTCCCAGAAGACTACCAAGCTGAGAACCTAGCTGGTAAAGAAGCTCAGTTCAAAATCAACGTAAAATTGGTTGAAAAATCTAAGCTACCTGAAATTAACGAAGAGTTCCTAGAGCTATTTGGCGTGACCGAGGGCGGCGTTGAGAAGTTGAAAGAAGACGTACGCAAAAACATGGAACGCGAAATCAAAAACGCGGCGCGTAGCCAAGTTAAGCAAGCGACTTTTGACGCATTGTTAGAAAAGAACGAATTTGACGTACCAAATGCGATGCTAGAGCAAGAAATCGAGCGTCAACGCAACATGATGATGCAACGTTTTTCTCAGCAGTTCGGTGCGAATGCTGATAGCTTCGATAAAGACATGCTACCAAATGAGCTATTTGAAGAGCAAGCGCTACGTGCTGCCCGTCTTGGTATCATCGTTGCCCGTGTTATCGATACCAAAGGTCTAGAAGTAGATCAAGAGCGTGTTGAAACCTTCATCAAAGAAGCCGCTGAAAACTACGAAGATCCAGCAGAAGTTATCGAGTACTACACCAATGACAAGCAGCAGCGTGCTAACATTGAGTCTGTAGTACTAGAAGACCAAGTAGTAGATTACTTGATCGAACAAGGTAAAGTCACTGACAAAGAAGTTAGCTACCAAGACTTGCTAGCCGCTCAGCAACAACAGCAGCAAGCAATGTAATTGATACGACAAGCTGTCTTTTTAGATATGCTGTAGTCGGTTATCAAAACTAAAATGCGCCCCCGACCTTTTGATCGGGGGCGCATTTTTTATGGCGTTCGCTAGCTAAGTAAGTTCAGCAACAAACATCGTACTTGTACTATAAAGCACGCCTTATACCAAAACAGGCGCAAATACGGCGCTCAACCCTAGCAGTACTACCCCGCGCTGTAACCATAAGCTATCGCTAAATCGTTGCTGCAACTGTTGACTAACTAGCGTACCAACTGCATATAGCGCTAGCATCGTGACCATCATCCCTGCATAAAAACCCAGCTGACCGCTCACACCAACATTCGCTGGCACTTCAAGTGCATGTGCCAACCCGTGAAAGACTGCTAGACCACCAAAGCCAAACAGTGACAACTGCTGAATGCTTGGCATACGGGCTGTATGGGTCTGCGCAGAGAATGCTTCTTGTCTGCTTTTTTGACTCATCAAAACCATTGCCAATACGACTACCGATAATGATATGGCGACTTCGATCAGCCCAGATGATGCCGCAAACCCAATACCACCGACCAAGACACCAATCGTGCCCAATATTGCACCCAACGACAATCCTGCCGTCAATGACATCATACCTAGGCGTTGCTTTTGTAGTCCATAAAACAACATGCCCATGCCTACTGCCAAAAATAGATGATCAAGGCCAGTCACTGGATGCATCAGTCCTGCTTGCAACGTTCCTAAGAACGATGGCGCTTGCGCAGTAGTCGAATGAATATGCCCTGAGTGTGCTTGTGCCAGCGACGGCACCACAGACAACATTGCCAGTGTCGATGAACCAACTACGAGACTACGAGTAGACAACCTCTGTGAAAATTTAGCATTTTTGACATCAAGCTCTTTTGTATATCGTGTCATGTGGTTTGTTCCTTTTTATTTATATTGTATTTTCGATGGTGAAGGATTCGGACTAAGGATATACCTAAGCTACGCAAGCATGCCGTGCTCTTTGATAAAGGCGATAATCTCATCTAAACCGTCACCTGTTTTCATATTGCTAAAGACAAAAGGTTTGTCGCCACGCATTTTTTTGGCATCGCGCTCCATTACCTCAAGCGACGCTCCAACCATAGGCGCAAGATCGGTCTTATTGATAATCAGTAGATCAGACTTGGTAATACCGGGGCCACCTTTACGCGGTATCTTGTCGCCTGCAGAGACATCAATGACATATAAGGTCAAATCAGACAGTTCTGGGCTGAAAGTCGCGGCCAAGTTATCCCCACCTGACTCGATGATGATCATCTCCAAGCCGTCAAAGGTCGCTTGCAGCTCAGCAATGGTGGTCAGATTGATAGACGCATCTTCGCGAATGGCCGTGTGCGGGCAGCCGCCTGTCTCAACGCCGCGGATACGCTCAGCTGGCATGGCGTTATTACGGGTCAAAAACTGTGAATCTTCTTTGGTGTAAATATCGTTAGTGACAACTGCCATATTGATCGTATCACGCAGGTTTTGACATAGTCTCAAGGTCAAAGCAGTTTTACCACTGCCGACTGGCCCGCCAATACCAAGGCGTAAACACGATAAAGCAGGCTGATGTGAGCTCTCACTATCAATAGCTGAGTCAGGTATGGTTTGAGTATTTTTTGGTTTTATTGGGGTTAGAGACATCGTAAGCTCCTTAGAGGATTCATATAGGAATAATTGTAAATAGAAACGAATGTAAAATTATGAGCGGAATAACCGGCTGTATTGCTCCTCGTGCATACTCGAGAGGATAGCTAGATTGGGCAAGTTGTTAGAGATGTTGAGGCTCTCATAGAGGTCTTGACACAGTTTTTGACAAACCTGATCTTCATTCATATCCAAAGCATGGGTAGCGTTTGCTGACGTGATTACATCATCAAAGGCTTGTTTTACGTCACCGCTCAACGCATTAATTTGAGAGCCGAGATCGTTTTGTAATTGCCATAAGATACGCTGACCTGCCATCTGTCCTAGCGGTACGGTCTTTACAGCAGCGAGCACCATATTCTCTAATTGCGCAAATCCATAGGTAGTCATTGACTGCGCTAGTGGTAGTTGCCAATGCTGAGCAATATGAGCGAAAAGTGGCAAAAAGCCATCTTCAGGTAGCTCTGTAGGTACGCCCAGATTTAAAACTTCATTAAGCCAAGATACCATCGCCTGTGCCAACTGCTGGGACTCAAGCACAAACTCTTTACTCTCTAAGCTGGCATGGTAGTCATGTGCTACCTCGTTTGCCAGCGCCTCATGTCCTCCACCGAGCGCACACATTATTAGCCCTAATAGTGGTAGCTCGTAGCCAATCACTGCAAGCTCTAAATAGTCCTGCATAAATGCAAGTGTACTGGCTTCGTCAGAGATAACCCCTGACTCAATCGCTGACTCTACACCTTGCGAATAGGTATAGCTCCCGATTGGCAAATTACTTGATGCCAGCATCAATAGCTGCCCCAGTTGGACGGATTGAGTAGATTGCGTGCTGGTATTAACCATCATGTGAATGACCTACAGATGCCTCATCATGGTTATGGGAATGACTGTGTGAGTCGCTACTCGAATGAGAGTGGCTGCTTGCATGTGAATGAGAGTGCGCGTGAGAATGGCTATGTGCATGCCCTTGTCCTGTCTGATAGGCCCCTGTCTCAGGCTCGAACGGTACGGACGTGGACTCAGTATATAACCCTAAGTTTTCGAGCATTTGAGCCAGCACATGATCGTTTTCAAAATACAGCGCATAGCCTGCATCATCCTGATCAAAACTGTGCTCAAACATCAACGGCACATGACGATTGCCCAAATGATAAGCGCCTTTCATGAGTAAAAAATCATCGTTGGCCGTCACTTTAGTCACTGCTTGCGGTTTGGCGATGATTTGTATCAAGTCTCCTGCTGCATTACTAAGCACATCATTTCCTTTTAAGACCCCTGTACGAGGCAAATCAATACCAACAGCTGTGCCTGCTGCAGTAACTGCTCTAAAGCGTGTATGCTGGCGCGTGTCAAAGTCCAGTAGCAGGTAATCATCCGCTTGATACTGTGCTGTTAGTTGCGCTTGTTGTGTGTCGTTAGGTGCGCTTAAACGGGTATTAAATATTTTCATAAATATAAGGCTCTGTTTACTGTTGCTCAAACTATCGGTCTATAACTTGAATGGTAAAAGTGGTGGCAATGAAGGCAAGATCACACTCAAAACACCCCCTAACCATTGGCATACATGGTCTATGGTTCGCTCTTTTGAAGATCCTAAAAACGTGCGTCATAAGGACTAAAATAAAAAGTAACGCTGTGCCATGGGTAGTACCTCAGCTGGCTCACAAGTAAGTGTCTTACCATCAGCGCGCACCTCATAGGTCTCAGGATTGATGTCCATATCTGGGCAGTAGCTGTTGAAGCGCATGTCGCTTTTGCGAATCTCACGAATACCGTGTACAGGCTGAATAACTTTGGTTAACCCGAGTTGCTTATCTACTTGTTTGTCGATAGCGGCTTGCGACATAAAGGTAATACTGGTTTGGGCAACCGACTTTGGATACGACGCAAACATAGGACGATAATGTACGGGCTGAGGCGTAGGAATAGAGGCATTAATATCACCCATCGGCACCGCAGCGATAAGTCCACCTTTGATGATGCACTCAGGTTTTACCCCAAAAAACTTAGGCGACCACAGCACCATATCTGCCCACTTACCCACTTCGATGGAGCCAACCATATCGCTGATACCATGAGTAATTGCAGGATTAATCGTATATTTTGCGATATAGCGTTTGATACGAAAGTTATCGTTATCTGTACTTTGGTCATAGTCTGTCAGAGTAATGGATTGATTTTGATGTTCTGTATCTGCTGTCGCATCTGGAGCAAGATGCCCGCGCTGAACTTTCATTTTGTGCGCAGTTTGCCACGTACGAATGACCACTTCGCCCACCCGTCCCATCGCTTGCGAGTCACTACTCATCATCGAAATCGCACCCAAATCGTGCAAGATATCTTCAGCCGCGATGGTTTCTTGACGAATACGGCTTTCGGCAAAGGCCACGTCTTCTGCGATAGCAGGACTTAAATGATGACAAACCATCAGCATATCGAGATGCTCATCAATGGTGTTGACGGTATATGGACGCGTTGGGTTGGTTGAGGATGGCAGCACATGCGACTCACCAATCGCCTTTAGAATATCGGGTGCATGACCACCACCCGCGCCTTCGGTATGAAAGGTATGAATACAGCGGTTTTTAAACGCGCCTAGCGTGCTCTCAAGATAGCCACTTTCGTTTAGCGTATCGGTATGGATGGCGACCTGCACGTCATAGTCGTCAGCGACGCTCAAACAGTTATCGATGGCTTGCGGCGTCGTACCCCAATCCTCATGGAGTTTCAGTCCGACCGCCCCTGCTTCGATTTGCTCAGCAATCGGTTTGGGTACACTTACATTACCTTTACCCAATAGCCCAATATTCATAGGGATACTATCAGTAGACTTTAGCATTGAGGCAATATGATATGCTCCTGGCGTACAGGTGGTAGCGAGTGTTCCTTGGGCAGGGCCTGTACCACCGCCTAGCATCGTGGTCACTCCCGACATCAGCGCCGTCTCACACTGCTGGGGCGCGATGAAATGAATATGACTATCAACGCCCCCTGCAGTGAGAATCTTTCCTTCACCAGCGATGATCTCAGTCGCGCCGCCAATAGAGATATCGATGGCAGGCTGAATGTCAGGATTGCCCGCTTTACCAATAGCACTGATACGACCATCTTTGATACCAATATCCGCTTTGTAGATACCTGTATAGTCTACAACCAATGCGTTGGTAATCACTGTATCAGCAACTTCTGCCCCTAACAACTGCCCTTGCCCCATACCATCACGGATGACTTTACCACCGCCAAACTTGACTTCCTCACCCTTGATCTCTGTGGTTTTGCTAATACCCTCATCGCTTTGCGACGTCTGCGTTTGATCCATATCTGTGTGACTGGTCAAGTCCGCCTCAACCTGTAACCAAAGCTCCGTGTCAGCAAGGCGTACTTTATCACCAGTGGTCGGACCAAAATGCTCAGCATAAATCTGCCGGCTTACTCGCTTTTGCGAAGTGGTTACTGGTGCTCTGTCATGAGACGTATCTGATTCTTCATTTGGCTGTGCATTACCCATGACGCGACCCGCAAAACCGTAGACTTCCTGTTTGCCTGCGTAGGCCACCAATTCTACTTCTCGCGATTGTCCTGGCTCAAAACGAACTGCTGTCCCAGAGATAATATTCAGGCGATATCCACGGGTCGACTCTCTGTCAAAACTCAGCGCATCATTGACCTCGTAGAAATGATAATGCGAGCCAATTTGAATCGGTCTATCACCAGTGTTACTGACACTGATCGTCTGAACCTGTCGCCCCTGGTTTAAGATAATATCGCCATCTTTTATATTGTATTCGCCTGCTTGCATGGGAGCCGCCTTATTTTATAGTTATCATTTCAGTGATACAGTGATATAAGTGGTTGATGAACGCTACTATACGATGGGGTTATGCACCGTAACCAGCTTGGTACCATCAGGGAATGTCGCCTCGATTTGCACCTCATCGACCATCTCTGCCACCCCTTCCATGACATCATCCGCAGATAGATAGGTTGCCCCTTCACTCATCAATTCAGCAACTCGCTTACCGTCTCGAGCCCCTTCCATCAGCAGCATACTGATATAGGCGATGGCTTCTGGATAGTTCAGCTTAACACCGCGATTTTTGCGGCGCTCAGCGACCATACCGGCCGTAAACAGCATGAGCTTGTCTTTTTCTGTTGGCGTCAGATGCATGGCGGATCCTTGTTATATTTGTGATTATTATTTATAGCAGACTAGAGATTAAACAACATTGCATACTGCCCAAAACAGACGCGGCAACACTTAGCCTCAATAATTAGCTTCAGTATTCTTAAACTTTGGTGATAGCAAATGCAAGCTTAGGTGTCCCAAATACGCGGGCGACAATGCTCAAGCTGCCACCAATGCTCACGCAAAATCTCTCTAAGCTGATAAAACGCTTCAAAACAGTCGCGCACATCTGAGCCAATATAACGGATATTAACCGCTTGACTGTTATGAGTGCAATAGACGGGTAGTTCAGCTTGAGCGATGACTTGACGTAATGTCGCTATGGTGTGGTCTAGATAGCGCGTTAATGCTTGTTTGGTAGCTGCTTGTGCCGTCTCGTCTGATTGCGTTGGCTGAGAGGCAGACAGTACATGATTGTCATGCACATCGCTCAAACTTGGCACTGCCCAAAACGACCCATAAATATGATGGCTTGCTAGCCCCAAGTTTGAGGTGAACCAACGACTTTGGGCAGACTGATCTACACGTTCAGCAACGACGACTTTACCTTCTCGGTAAATGCGTAAGCCAGTATGATAACGCCCTTGTAGGAACTGTTCATCATACGCTTGTCGCCCAAACACGCTGATCTCCCAGGTTAGCAAGCTAGAGGAGTCAGCTAAATCAAAGCGACTCGTCGCATGCATATTGGCTTCATTATAAATAATGCTCTCTTGTGGCAGCCACTCCAAACGAGTATCTGCTGCAAGTTCGGCCTGTACATCCTGACTGGCATAGGTAGCCATCTCGTCTGTCACGGTATTAGCTGGCAATTTACTATCCTTGCCGTACCATTTACCGGCGCCTGGGGTAGTGATAACAGCATGGCTGCCCTGATCTAAACGTAAGTCTATCGTCAGGGTATCACCGCCTGCAATACCTGCTGGTGGATATAGCATCAATATATGACAAATACCTTGTTGTACACTCGGTTCAGGATAAAGCGCACGCTGTACCATAAGCGCGCCTGTGTGCTTTCGGTGATACAGCCGCGTCTTATCAATAGATGCGCCTTGGGTAGTCGTACGTTTAACAGCGTCAAAACTCAATGCTAAGGAGGAAGCCCAACTCATCTTATATACTCATCAAATATGATCTAGCGTCTTACACAACCATCATTATTTAGCAGTTGCAACCAGAGTGCTGTCAACATAAAAACTAGGTCACATAATGTAAAAAACCATCAATACTACTATTTATACAAGCATTGTGCCAACTTGTATCGGCCTAGTGCTGTAAAAATCAGCCTATCTATCCAACACCGTGATTTTGCATTGGTTTTTGTTTCCTGTATTCGTTTAAGAAAACAGTAACATCAGTTTGGCTATTTTCTTACCTGATTTTGGGACTCGTTATACATAGACAGTTAGCTATATTTGCACCAAACCATGGCGCTCTAATGAGTATATGCACCATTTTTCAACAGAGCTATTGACCGATATGTCATATGCATGGTTGCTATTCTTTGGGCATATCCTGTTTATTCTTCACGCCACACTAGGCATATTTAATTACAAAGTCGAACGGAAAACTATAAAGATATTTGCACACTCATAAAATCGACTAGGATGTGTCCCTATTTTAAAAATGGTGATAAAAGTTTGAATTAGAGACGCGCCTTAGCAAGATAGGTAGATTGTAATGCTATTAATCAGGTATTCTATGTTAAAAGTGGGCCGGTATGAGACTCAGGATATCTGTATCAAGGCAAAATACTATAGTAATCATTTGAGTCAAACGCTGTAAAAAACACTTAAGTCACTACTGATTTTATTCACATATTTTTATCCAAACGTTCTTATTTTAGTTTATGCAGAAAGTATAAAAACAGAGGATAGTTATTTTTTCCTCTATTTTGTGCACAAACCGTTTTTATAGGCTTGAATAGTGAGCGCAGACCCCCTATAAACTATCCATTAGTCCAAAACCTACTAGACAATAAAATTACTCAAACCATTTTTATTTTATACTTTTATCGATAGGACCTTTCTATGACAGATTATGATCGCATCACTGCTAACCCACATTTTGACATGCTCATGAGTGCGCACAACGAAGTACAAAGCGCGCAAAACATTCAAAGCGCCTTAGTACCAATGGTGGTTGAGCAGTCTTCGCGCGGTGAACGCTCGTTTGATATCTTCTCACGCCTATTACGTGAGCGCGTTATCTTTTTGACCGGTCAGGTCGAAGATAACATGGCAAACCTTATCGTCGCACAGCTACTATTCTTAGAAGCTGAAAACCCTGACAAAGATATTCATTTATATATCAACTCTCCAGGCGGCTCAGTAAGTGCAGGCTTAGCAATTTTTGATACTATGAACTTTATCAAACCTGAAGTATCGACTATCTGTATGGGCGGTGCTTATAGCATGGGCTCATTCCTATTGGCCGCAGGTCAAAAAGGCAAGCGTTACTCACTTGCTAATGCGCGTGTCATGATTCACCAGCCATCAGGCGGTGCGCAAGGTCAAGCGACTGACATTGAAATCAATGCTCGTGAGATCCTTAAGACTCGTGCCCGTCTAAACAAAATCTTAGCTGAGCGTACTGGTCAGCCAATCGAAAAAATCGAAAAAGATGTTGAGCGTGATTATTGGTTAGATGCTGATGAAGCAAAAGAATACGGATTGGTTGACGAAGTATTAGAGCGTCGCCCTGAATCTTTGTAATCTACAGATAAGTGCTACGCCCCTCAAACGAGTGTGCAATCATAAGAATAGTTATAGTCTGTTTGTATTATGGTAGATCAATATGTCGCTCATACCTGATAGCTCATATCTGATAGATAGTAAGCAGGTATGAGCGTTCAACCAATATAGCCATCGATGTGACGCAAATGGACTAACCAGTTTTAAACTTTAGGAGCGCCTTTTATGGCAGAAGATAATACCCCGCAGTGTTCGTTTTGCGGTAAAGCCAAAAGTGATGTACAGCAGCTGATTGCTGCCGACGATGCCAATATCTGTAATGAATGTATTGAACTATGTACAGATCTAATCGCCGACAGCGCAGAATATAGCGATGACGATAGTGACGTGGATACTTCGTGGGTCAATAAAAAGCTACCAACGCCAAAAGAGCTGCGTGCCAAGCTTGATGAGTACGTCATCGGTCAGGACGCTGCCAAAAAAGCCTTATCTGTTGCGGTCTACAACCATTACAAACGTCTAAAAGTTAGCCAAACACTCGCTAATGATAGCAAGAAAGCCAAAATTGGTGCTGATGACGCTATGGTAGAGTTGGCAAAAAGTAACATCTTGCTGATTGGTCCGACTGGTTCTGGTAAGACATTGCTAGCCCAAACGTTAGCTCGTCTACTTGATGTACCATTTGCGATGGCTGATGCCACGACTTTGACCGAAGCAGGTTATGTCGGCGAGGACGTTGAGAACATCGTACAAAAGCTATTACAAGCCTCTGACTACGACGTGGCAAAAGCTGAGCAAGGTATCATCTATATTGATGAGATCGATAAGATCAGTAAAAAAGGGGACAATCCATCAATCACTCGTGACGTATCAGGTGAAGGCGTACAGCAAGCACTGCTAAAGCTGATCGAAGGTACGGTTGCTGCGATTCCACCGCATGGTGGTCGCAAGCATCCACAACAAGAGCTGATCCAAGTTGATACTAGCAACATCCTAATTATCGTGGGCGGCGCATTTGCTGGACTAGACAAAGTCATTCAGCAGCGTACAGAAAAAGGCGGTATCGGTTTTAACGCGGATGTCAGCTCAAAAGATGACAGTCGCCGCAGCTCAGACTTGCTACAAGAAGTTGAGCCGGAAGATCTGATTAAGTTTGGTCTTATCCCTGAGCTGATCGGTCGTCTACCTGTACTTGCGGCACTAAAAGAGCTTGATGAAGAAGCACTGGTACAAATCCTGACTGAACCGAAGAACGCACTGGTCAAACAGTACAAGTACTTGTTCGATATGGAAGGGGCTGATATTAGCTTTACGCAAGAAGCGCTTGATGCCATTGCCAAAAAAGCTATGGAGCGTAAAACTGGTGCGCGCGGTCTACGTTCTATCGTAGAAAACGCTTTACTTGAGACCATGTATGAGCTGCCTTCTATGGAAAATGCCAAAACCGTTATGGTTGATGCAGAAGTTATCAACGAAGGCAAAATTCCTAAAATTGCTTAATGTAGAGTGAACATTAGATAACTCATTATTAGTAGTGAGTTATTCAAAAAAGCGCCTAGCTAAGTAAGCTAAGGCGCTTTTTTTATGCCTGCTTACTATCTAAATGGTCTAACAAACACTCAATTGAGCTTCATATCGTAATAACGCATAGCGACATCATATTTTAGAGATAATAAACCATCTCTCACAAAATGACAGCAGCGTTTATCAATCGCAAGTAGACCTGATCATGAATCATGCTAATGTAGATAGTCGGATTCGATCTTTATTCCATTGCTACACTCCAATATTTATAGCATCTGCGAATACTCGTTATTAATAATACAAAGGACTGTTTATTATGCTCACTCATGTGACTACTATGGCGACTTCATTGCGCCAGCGCCTGCCATTTTCCTCCCATACAGACTCACTAGATGATGCTGATATTGCTGCTTATTATCATAATCATGTCGCTGCCATCACGGGCGCAGGGTCTGGTATGGGACGTGAGCTGGCGATTCATCTAGCAAAAATGGGCTGTCATCTTGCGCTATCAGATATCAATCCTGAACAGCTGGCAGAGACCAAACAGTTACTCAGCGGTTATGACATCAGCGTCACGATGACTGTGCTCGATGTGTCAGATAATAAAGCTGTAGAATCGTGGGCTGATAGTGTCATGAGCGACCATGGCAAAGTGAACTTTATCTTTAATAACGCAGGTGTGGCGCTCTACTCTACGGTTGAAGGTAGCAGTATCAGTGAGCTTGAATGGGTAATGAATATCAACTTTTGGGGCGTGGTCTATGGTACCAAAGCCTTTCTACCTTTGATAAAAAACAGTGTGCAGCAGAGTCAGTTGAGGGAGCATGGTCATATTATCAATATCTCAAGTCTGTTTGGGCTGACAGCGCAGCCGTCACAATCTGCCTATAACTCTAGTAAGTTTGCGGTACGCGGCTTCACAGAGAGCTTGCGCCAAGAGTTAAACATCCAGCGCTGCGGGGTATCAGCAACCTGTATTCACCCAGGTGGCATCAAGACCAATATTGCCAATAGTGCGCGCGGTAACGAGAGCATCCATGATATTGGCATGAGCACTGGACCCAAAGCCATCAGAAGCTTTAATAAGTTCTTAAAATTCGATGCCAGTGAAGCCGCTTGGATTATTTTGCATGCAGCAGCGACCAATCAGCAGCGCTGCTTAATTGGTAATGATGCCAAAATGATTGACGCCATTCAGCGGGTATTTCCATCGCACTACAGTCAAATCCTAACTGAATTTCATCAGCTCTCTCTCAAGCTAAAGCCCCGTCGCCATAAGAAGCCCAAAGCAGTTGAGTAATAGGCTATGAGCATCCTTTGTAACATGACAGTTGCACGACCCTGTATACAAAAAGCCCAGCTACGATAATAGCTGGGCTTTTTGAGAGTTATTAACTACAGACCAAAAGGTGTTTTGATACTGTCAGTAATATCTTAATTCAACATTTTGAGTATTAAGGCAGTTTCATATCTCCAGCAACCAACCAGCCCATACGGCGCATAATATAAGCAACCACACCTGCGATCACCGCAGGTAATACAAACATTAATAGAATAATCGCCGTCCACAGCTGACCAGTACTCATGATTTCTTGTGATGCTTCGATGACTCCGAACACCCCGACCAAACCAGCCGTACCCATGCCCGCTCCTGTCGCTGTACAAGCCAGCTCAAAACCGACAGTCGCGATAGGACCTACGATGGCACTCGCAATGACAGCAGGCAGTAGAATTAATGGCTTTTTTAGTACATTGGGAATCTGCAGCATACTGGTGCCCAGACCCTGAGATATCACACCGCTGACGCCATTGTCCTTAAAACTAGCGACAGCAAAACCAATCATATGCGCCGCACAGCCAACCACGGCAGCACCGCCTGCCAAACCACCAAGACCAATCGCGATACAAATGGCAGCACTCGATGTCGGTAAGGTCAATAGGATACCGACTACAACGGCAATGATAATACCCATTAGTAATGGCTGTAATTCAGTTGCCGCATGAATGCCCTGTCCGATAGCCGCGACTCCTGCCACGATGGGTGGGTTGAGTAGCGCACAGACTAACAGAGCTACACTGCACACTACTAAAGGCACCAATAAAATATCAAGCTTGGTCTTGCCAGCGATCCACGTACCAGCGCGATAAGCGAATACCGAGGTCAAATATGCCCCTATTGGATTACCCGGTAATGCCACAAAGGTGGCAGGCCCAACCTCTTGCGGCGTAAATAGCGTCCTTGCCATCAATGCCTCAGAATGTGCACCCAGCATACCTGCTACAAGGCAACTGAGCATCACAAGCGTTGGCGCTTTTAGGTAGTAAGCGATACCGACACCGATACCTGCCCCCATCAATATAGAAGCCAGCTTACCGACAGCGACCAGTGCTGGAAGATCCAACCAACCACCGATTTGGGAGATAATTAGACCAGCAATCAACGTGACAAATAGCCCTAACGCCATGCCCGTAAAGGCATCGATAAAATATTTTTGAAAGAATGCTCTGATAATGCCGACTTGCGGTGCTGCTGGGTGAGATACTGCCATAACCGTACTCTTTGTAAACGTTGCGATTGGATAAAATCGTTATGAGGGTTTGATAAAATAAAGCGATAAAAAAAGCGTCATGACGACGCTTTTTTATTTACAGATTCACCTGATACCTATTGCTTAGCCTATGTTTAGCGGCGCTGTTCAACGATAATAGAATCAATACCATTGTTTTGTAGGCGCTGCTGTGCTGTTGTCACTGCTTGACGGTTATTTAACGGACGCGAGATTACCTGATAGATCGGTAAGCCATTACCTGTGGTGTTTTTGATTACTCTAGCATCAACACCTGCCATCAGCACTTGGGCGCGGCGGCGATCCGCTTCATCTGCATCACTAAAACTATTGATCTGCAAGATATAAGTCGCAGCAGGCTTAGCCGCTTGGATACTTGCCGTACCTGCTCCTGCAGTGTTGTTTCGAGTTGTAGGATTACTACTAGCTGGCGGCGTTCCGTCATAAGTCGCATCTTCTTCAACAATTACAATATCATCGTTCGCGGCATCATTACCACTATCACCTGCAGCATTGTCGGCACTACCAAAGCTACCAGTACCGTCTACGCCATTGGTCGACGTACCCTCTGGTTGAGTCACCACAACATCTGGTTCGAACTCGTCGATATCCCCTATTTGATCATTATCGATTTCTGCGATATCTTCATCAGGGATGGTTGCCATCTCTTGATTGGGCAAAATATCATAGAACTCATAATCACCATTATCAGTATCAGTATCCACACGTGGCTGTACTTGTCTGTCAGGATCGTTCTCAGCACTACTATCCGCGGGGCTAAAGTTAAATAATGGTGAGAGGTAGATAAACACCCCGATCATAAGGGTCAATACGGCCCCAACAAACATCCACAATAAGCCTGATACGCTACTTGATTTGCGCTTTTCTGTTGCGCCTTTGGGTTTTTTGGCTAGCATGGATCTCGTTCTCCCTACTGAATTTAACTGTCATCATCGAATTAATACTATCAGCTGTCTACACTTATTTTACATAGTAAAAAGTTATTACATAGCAGAGGGTGCAGACAAGCCGAGTAGACCAAGGCCGTTGACCAATACCTGCCGCACTGCCTTGGACAAACGCAAACGCGCTTGCATTAAGTCCAGCTCGTCAGCACTTGGCGTCTCACCTGATGTGACACTGACCGGCAAAATACGATTGGTGTCGTACCAGCCGTGGAATAATGCAGCAAGATCTTTTAGATAATTAGTCAAGACGTGTGGTTCATAGCCTGTCGCTGCACGTAATAGCGTTGCTGGATAGCCTGCCAATAGCTTAATCAGCTCATCTTCATTGGGCGCATTAAGCAGATCTTGCTGCGCTAAACCAACGGTATCATCTACCGCAAGACCATTGCTTTGTAGCTTTTCTAATACGCGGCAGACGCGCGCATGAGCATACTGAATGTAATACACTTGGTTGTCTTTACTCTGTGATTTGGCAAGCTCCAGATCAAAATCAATATGCACTTCAGGCTTACGGGCAACATAGTAAAAACGCGCCGCATCATTGCCGACTTCTGCGCGCAGATCGCGTAAGGTAACAAACTGCCCTGAGCGTGAAGACATTTGTACTTTTTCACTGCCGCGCCATAACGCTACAAACTGAACCAATACGACATCAAGGCGCTCTGCATCAATACCTAACGCGAGCAGCGCCGCTTTTACGCGTGGCACATAACCATGGTGGTCAGCGCCCCACACGTTAATGACTTTATCAAAACCGCGATCAAACTTGTTTTTGTGATAAGCGATGTCAGAAGCAAAGTACGTCGACTGACCATTGGCACGGCGCACTACGCGGTCTTTCTCATCACCAAAGTCAGTCGATTTGAACCAGATATTGCCGTCTTTTTCGTATAAGTAGCCTTTGTCATCAAGTATTTGCAGGACTGGCTCAATCTCACTATCGATAGAGCGCTCGCTGAACCAGCACTCATAGCTCACACCAAAGTCATTTAAGTCGTCTTTGATATCCGCCAAAATACTGCTTAATGCTGCATTCAAAAACAATGCATAGCTGTCACCAAGCAAGGCCTTGCTATTTGCAATTAAACCATCAATGTGCGCTTCTTTGTCACCTGAGATGAGCATTTTTTCGCCATCAGCATTGAGCTCAAACTTGGCATCTTCTGGCGCATCCTTGGCAACTTGTGCAAACTCATGTACGTAGCTATCGCCATGTTGCGTTTTTAGTGTCTGCGCGATATCACTGACATAGTCACCTTGGTAGCCATTGACTGGGAACGTGATTTGCTCGCCATTTAACTCCAGATAACGCAAATAGGTACTGGTTGCTAAGATGTCCATTTGACGACCCGCGTCATTGACATAGTACTCGCGTGTGACGTCGTAACCGATGGCTTCTAGCAGGTTAGATACGCTCATACCAAACGCCGCACCGCGTCCGTGACCGACATGCAGGCTTGAGGTTGGATTGGCTGAGACAAACTCGACTTGTACCTTTTGACCATCAAATTGGTCACTCAAACCAAAGCTTTCTTGCAAGCTAAAGATATCGTCTAGTACTGAAAACTTGGCCTCTGAATTTAGAAATACGTTGATAAACCCTGGGCCTGCGATTTCTACTTGACGGATATCTTGATTCTCAGGCAGCGCGCTGACAATTTTTTCAGCGAGTTGGCGCGGATTGGCTTTGGCAGCCTTTGCCGCAGTGAGCGCGATGTTACTGGCAAAATCGCCATGACTAAGATCTTTAGTACGGGTGATTTGGCTATTATTTTGCCAATCACTTGGTAGCGTACCATCTGCTTGTAGGGTTTGAATCGCATCATTAAATAGGGATGCAAGCGTATCAATTTGGGCTTGTGACATAGGGATCTGAACTCAATTAAATAGACAACAAAAGCGGTGCAAATACGAGCGATTAATAACGGTTTATGGTAATAGCGACCGACATTGCAGGGATAAAATAACGTAAAAAGATAAGTAACCTGTAAATATAACAATCTTTACGATGTATTGCACCATTTGCACTAAAATTAGCACCAAAATCTTACTGTTATGACAGCTACGGCTGATAATTGATGACAATAAAAAATTGGTTACGTACTCGCTTATACTTAA
The DNA here is from genome assembly GCF_033790785.1 of Psychrobacter sp. PP-21. Classification (NCBI taxonomy): domain Bacteria; kingdom Pseudomonadati; phylum Pseudomonadota; class Gammaproteobacteria; order Moraxellales; family Moraxellaceae; genus Psychrobacter; species Psychrobacter sp. PP-21. Next base: position 224,410 of record NZ_JAMYEB010000004.1, read on the forward strand.
CGACGCAAAGTTGATATCACGCACATACAGCAACTCAGCGAATGGCACGCTCAATTGTAGCGTTCCTGTTGCCCAACACTGGGCAGTCGTTTATACCTATCTGCTTCCACGTTATAATAGCGGTTTGTATGGCTCTTCTAAAATATAGGAGATGCGTTACTACTTCATAGGATTACGCCATGTTTGCTATTGCTGCCAGTACGGTCACCAGTTGGGGACTGTACGTCTTACTGCCGATTTTCATCGCTTTTTTATTCTTTATTATGTGGGATATCTCCAAAAAATCTGACGCTGGGCGCGCAGGTACATTCTGGATATTTTTGGCACTAGGGGCAGGCTCTGTCGGTTTTATACTGAAGATAGTCATGGAAGTCGCTTTTAAAAAATGGCTGATGTAAACGGTTATTTTTTATGTGTTTACGACTCAGCAAACATATATAGCGTATAACTAATGCAGTTGATAAAATGTCGGATATACGTCTTAAACGACTATTTTAGTGAGCATTCCTATTATCTTCTACGACCTTACTCACGTAAGTTGGCAGATTCCATGCGCCACCAGCAAAGCCTCGACACATTCCCGTACTCGACTCTTCGCTCTTAGCAAACGTTTGACCATTCTACGTCCATACAGCGCGATGCTAGCAGTCGTTAATCCCTTGTTTTTTCCTAGTACTGTCTAGCACATTACCTGCTATCTTTTTGCGATCAAAGTCGCACGCATAGGCGCAGGATAGCCCTCGATAGTCTTTGCGGCATCGTTAGGGTCTAAAAAATCTGCTAATGAATGGTATGTCATCCACTCCGTTTTTCGTTGTTCCTCAGTTGAGGTGACGGCGACATCCACGCAGCGTACATCGACAAATCCTGCTTTTTCTAGCCAGCCTGTCAATGCCGCCACTGACGGTAAAAAGTACACATTATTCATCTGCGCATAGCGATCATGTGGTAGCAGTACTGTATTGGCATCGCCCTCTATGACCAACGTCTCAAGCACCAGTTCGCCGCCTTTGACAAGCTGTCCTCTAAGCTGCTGTAAATGCTCGAATGGTGACTGACGATGATAGAGCACCCCCATGCTAAACACAGTATCAAACAACTGACTGTGCTCAGGCAATGCCTCAAGTGGCACAGGAATATAATGCGTACGATAACGCCCTGTATCATGAGCATCAGCTGCGCCAACAAAATGACGAATCGCCATAAATTGATGGTAAAACAAGCAAGAGGGATCAATGATAATAACGGTATCTGCCCCTGCGCCAGCCATACGCCAGCCGTGATAGCCAGAGCCACCGCCGACATCTAATACGCGGCGACCGTCAAGCTCACTCAAATGCGATGCGACCCGTTGCCATTTCCAATCACTATGCCATTCGGTATCAATCTTAATACCTGATTCATCATTACCAATTTGAAATGGCCCTTTACGCCATGGCATCAGCTGCTTTAATAATGCGGTGGTTTGTTTGTATTGAGATTGATTAAGACTTGCATCAATCGTCAATGTATCACTATTTAAATCGACGTGATTGACCGTCAAATTTGGCAGACGTGCCACTGACGCTTGATAAGCCGGGGCATGCGCGTAGTTGGCTTTGTCTTTGATCGCATTTAACCATGTTGGCAGTCGCGTCAGCCATTCGTAAGCACTTGGGTACTGCTGGGCCAGCTCTAACAAGGTTAAATATAATTCGCGTTCGGCGTGAGTGATTGTGTCGTTGAGCATAAAAGCAGGTTACCGTATTGATTAAAAAATAACTGTGTTAAAAGTAAGGTTTATTTAAACGCCACAATAGAGACAAAGTTTAAAAACTGAAACCACGTCAAATGACGCTTAAAGCCAACTTGATCTAACCGCGCATGATGCTCATCTAGCGTATCGGTAATCAGCACGTTTTCTAGCGCATTGCGTTTACCGCTGATTTCCATTTCGGTATAGCCATTGGCACGTTTAAAATCATAATAACGCTCAACCAACCACGCATCGTATTGCTCATCAAAGGCATGGGTTTTTTCGGTTAATACCAGTATGCCGCCTGCGCTTAATGCCGCATATATCTTATCTAATACCGCGACTCTATCGGCGGCTGGTAAAAACTGTAGCGTTAGATTCAGAATAACCATGTCGCAGGGTTCCAGCTCCACGTCGCGAATATCCGCAGTGATCACTTCGATGTCATGCTCAGGATAATTGTCACTTAATAACGTCGTCGCTTCGGTCGTCATCGCAGGGGAAATATCAATCGCCTTAATCTGCAAATCCTGCGGGTCAAACTCACCAGCCAGCGTCATACTGGCGGCACCCAGTGAGCAGCCCAAATCATAAATTCGACTAACGCGCTGACCACTATCACTCTGCTGACGATACTTGCAATGCCGACGGGCAAAGATGGGCAACATAGCTAATACCTGACCATAACCGGGCACGCTACGACGAATCATATCGGGAAAACAAGCCACCACTTGCTCATCAAAGGAAAAACGCGCTGCTTTATCCAGCGGCGTGGTAAACGGTTTGTCAAATAGGGTGTCATGTTTGATAGCAGGCTGCGATTGGCTCATGGGGCGACTCATTTTTTAGTAATAGAACTTACATTAGGCGTTACTTGATGAATTTTGCTTGTCACTGTCAGTTGATAAACAAGCGAGATAGCAAAAGCTCATTATAACATTACTGTTTGTTACTTATTGCCTTTGGCTTGCCTGCTAAGCTGAATAAATAGCGCTAGGACTAATGAGGCATTGAAAAATGAGAACATTACAACCAAATACAGTGCTTAATCCATATTTATAATAATAGGAAAAAACTATGCAAACAATCGTATTAGGCGGCGGCTGCTTTTGGTGCACTGAGTCGGTATTTTTGTCCGTGAAAGGCGTACAATCTGTTGTCTCAGGCTATATGGGCGGTGATGCAGTGTCTGCCAATTATGAAGCAGTATGTAGCGGTACAACTGGTCACGTCGAAGTTATCAAAGTCGAGTTTGATGAGACGACTGTTCCGCTAGAAGTCATCCTCGACGTCTTCTTTGCCACGCATGATCCCACCACGATGGATCGTCAGGGCAATGACGTTGGCAGTCAGTATCGCAGCGTGGTCTTTTATACCGAAGAAGATCAGAAGCCAACGGTCGACCGTACCATCAACAAACTGCGCGACATGGGCGTCAACGTCGTCACAGAAGTACATCCTGCCGTTGAATTTTACCAAGCAGAAGACGCGCATCAAGACTTCTTTAATCGCAATCCAGGACAGGCTTACTGTAACTTTGCGATACCACCAAAGCTGGCAAAATTGCGTAAAGAGTTTAGCAAGTATATGATAAGCTGATTTTAATTAAAGAAATTGAGCATCGTATTGTTCAAAAAACCGAGTACGATGCGAGCAAAATACCTAAGCCAAACACTTATACGATAGGTGTTTGGCTTTTTATTATTGTTTACTATATCGATAGCTGATATTTATAGTAAACGCTCCTTCCACATACACCATACCTGTTAGAGATCTCACATATGAACCCTGAGTTTTGGTACAAACGCTGGCAAGAAAAACGCATTGGTTTTAATCAGTCGGCTGCTAATCCATTGTTAGTTGAATATATCAAACATTTGAATTTATCGGCGGGTAGCCGTATTTTTGTTCCGCTATGTGGTAAATCTATTGATATGGCTTGGCTAGCTGCACAAGGATATGATGTGGTCGGTGTGGAACTGATTGAAACAGCTGTGCAGGATTTTTTTGTTGAACAAAATATCCAGTACACTATCTCTCAACATGTAGAAAATCCAGCTATCACATGCTATCAAGGTCAACTGATAGAAGGTGAAGAGCGGCGAACTATTACATTATGGGTCGCCGATATTTTTACGCTTACCCCTACAGATGTTGGTCCTATCGATGCAGTATATGACAAAGCGGCATTGATTGCCCTACCAGCTGATATGCGAACAAAATATAGTGAGCAGATACGACAGCTTAGTGGTAATGTAAACAAATCTGTCAGCGTCGATAGCATTGACAATAACCTCGCGCCGCAGCTTTTGATGACGTTGAATTATGATCAAAGCAAAAAAAATGGACCGCCGTTCTCTATCAGTGCAGAACAGCTACAGCAGTACTATGGCAGTCACTATCAAATATGTGAACTGGCAAATGTGCCTACTGTTATAGGGTCTACACCTAATTTACTCGTCACAGAGCATGCTTGGTTATTGAGTCATAAATAAATCAGTTTGCGCAGCGATTAATCAGTACTAATTCATGTTGGAGAAAATAAATGAAAATATTCGTTGGTCTGATAAGTTTAATCGCTGTCTTACTGGTCGCGCTCGCAGGCCCACTCTACAAATTTGGCATGATTGAGTTAGCGACTGCCTTTACAGGGTTCAAGTTTGGCGTGTTCGTGGGTATTGCAGCCTTAATACTGTTAGTTATACAGCTTTTATTTAAACGAAACACAGCGAGCGTTGGTAGCGCATTGATATCAGCAGTATTGGCTATCACTGCCATCGCTATTCCAGTAAGTATGATGAGTACGGCCAAAAAGGTCCCGCCCATTCATGATATCTCTACTGATTTAGTAAATCCGCCTGCATTTGTGGCCATTGCCCCACTGCGTGCTGACGCGCCTAATCCAGCCGCTTACGCTGGTATCGAGGCAGCAGAGCAACAGCGCGAGGCATACCCTGACCTACAAACATTACGCTATACCCAAACACAACCTGAACTGGCAGCAGCAACCAAACAAGCTGTTGAGAACTTAGGCTGGGAGTTGGTCAATATTGATATAGATAATGGCATCATCGAAGCGACCGATACGACTGCTTGGTTTGGCTTCAAAGACGATATTGTCGTGCGCATCACGGATAACGATAGCGAGCGCCTAGTAGATATACGCAGTAAGTCGCGGGTTGGTGGCAGCGATTTGGGCAAAAACGCGGCGCGAATTGATACATTTATCAATGAATTAGATAGTATATTGGCTGAGTAGTTAAATTATATCTGCCAAAAACAATTACATGTTATTTGACTCTTGACGTTCTGGTAAAGCTAAACCCTCTCCCAACCTCACGCCATCGTCAATTTATCGTAACCATTCATAATCTTAGTACTTCGACAGCTTTTCTTTACTGTTTAGATTGGTTACTCTACGTTAATATCGTTTTTTTACCTTTTGCTTTTTCTCTCAATAATCACTTTGATGTTTATAGGATATTTTCATGCGTTTGACTCCTTTCTCTACCTTGTCGCTGCTTAGTGTTGCGGTTGGCATTAGTCTCGCTAGCACTGCTCAAGCCGCGCAGCCACCAGCACCGGATCTATCCAATAGCGAATTTCAGCAATGTTTGGATGGTCTAAAAAACTCGAGTAAATTTAGCGATGTAAACAGCTATACTTTTAATAATTATCGTCCAAACCAGCCTGATCCAAGCGTTATTCAGTCGCTCAACTACCAGCCAGAGTTTCAAAAAGATGTCTGGGACTATCTATCATCGCTAGTAGACAAAGAGCGTGTCGAAGATGGCATCCGAGCCAAGCGTCAATGGGGCTCAACGCTTCGTCAAATTGAGGCACGCTACGGTGTAAAAGCCGAACACGTACTGGGCGTGTGGGGCGTAGAGTCTAACTTTGGTCAGACATTGGGTAAAAAGCCATTGTTCGAATCATTGGCGACATTGTCTTGCTTCGATCGTCGTCAAAGCTACTTCCAAGGTGAGTATGCCAATGCCCTAAAGATTGTGCAAAACGGCGACATTGCACCTAGTGATATGACAGGATCATGGGCAGGTGCTTTTGGACAGACGCAGTTTATGCCCAGCACCTTTTTGGAGTTGGCAGTAGATTTCGATGGTGACGGGCGCCGAGATTTGGTCAATAGTGTTCCTGATGCGCTCGCTTCGACCGCAAACTTCTTAGATAATCGTGGCTATCGTACGGGTGAGCCTTGGGGTTACGAGGTCAAATTACCTAATGGATTTTGGGCGGCCTCAAATCGTAAAGATAAAAAGTCTATCAGCCACTGGCGCAATCAAGGTCTGACCCTCGCTAACGGTAGCCCACTACCTTATGATTTAAGTAGTGCTGGCTTATTGCTACCTGCTGGTATCGATGGTCCTGCGTTTCTAGTCGGCAAAAACTTCGATACGTTTTACTCTTATAACGCCTCAGAAAACTACGCCCTAGCTATCGCGCACTTATCAGACTTGGTCACTCGTGAAGACAGTAGTAAAACCGACTTTGTAACTGCATGGCCGACAGATGATCCTGGTATCAGTCGCCAGCAGGCAAAAGATATCCAACAAGCATTGCTCAATGCTGGTTATGATATTGGCGGCGTTGATGGCATCATCGGCGACAACACCCGTACCGCTATCCAAAAATACCAATCTAGCCGTGGTATTTTTCCAGCTGACGGACGCGCAGGCCAAAAATTATATCGCGCTATCGTTGGTAGTTCAGTACCAAGCCAAACTCAGTACGGGCAACCATTAAACCCTGCACCAGCCGATCGTATGGGGCAACTGATTCAGCAACAAACAACGCCCAATAGCTATTCGTCTCAACCATCGATCAGTCCATCACCCTCTAGCAATACACGCTATCGCCGCACCACTAGTGCCGATGGTACGATCAAGCTGGTTCGTATTGACGAAGGGTTATAACAACGTATTGAAACGCTTTACCTTAGAGCACTAAAAAGCCACGCTAATCATAGCGTGGCTTTTTTCACTTCTTATGTATCAATACGGGTCTGTCATTGTGAGTTTGTATTAACTACATTAGTCATTACAGATCTAGACAATAGGTGGTGGGTTTGGCTTACCGTTATCACCATCCCAATTTTCACGAGCATTGTCATCTAGATCAGCAGCAGTTTTCGGTTCCCACTTACCATTTTCTTTCCAAGTGGCATCGCCCCAGTCTTCGTCTTCTGCTTTTCTGTCCAAATCTTTGTAGGCTTCGCTTGGATCAATGCCGCGACGCTTCATGTCTGCCACTTGCTCTTCTAACGTGTGAAACTGATCGGCGTCATGCATGCTTTTTTCTAGACCATCAATCTCGCTTAACAGCTTGTCGTTTTTATCGTTACTCATTATGTTTTCTCCTTAATAGATCAATGTTGTTTTGCATTTTATGTATTTTTAATTGCTACAAGTTTTAATAAAGATAAGATCGTTATCTGATGGTTCTTATTATCACGAGTCCTGAGTCGATTCACAACCAGTGACGCGTATGCTTTGTATTACAAAACGTAGCCATAGACAGAAGTGGTGTTTTTTAGGATGTTTTATTGAATGCTACAAGATTAGTATGTGCCAAGATTAGGCTTTACTCGTGTGTTTGGGAGGAATTACTTACTAGTAAATTTTTTGCATAAAAAGTGAGCTTCCAAAGCTCTTGTGATAGCCGCGTACCATAGGTCGTCAGCTGTATCCAATTTGCGCTTACCAGTTGACGCTGTAAATTGTTTAAGTCATCTTGAGCGATTTGGCAACGTGAGACAGCGTGGACATTTGGCATATCGTTCTTGATGTCTATCTCAGCTTTTGGTGCGATTAGACGGTTGATAGCGTTTTGTAGACCGTAGCTAGAAAACGTAGAAGGTATTTTTATTAGAGCAACCAATATCTCTTGCCAAGATAAGGTAATTTCGCGAGTCACGTCTTTTAGATTACCACCTTCGTAGGCTTGAGCGGTATATTTCACAGTGAAAGTCTCTGTCAATACAATGGGCTGGCTGACATTGTCATCCGCAAAGTTATCCTCTACAGGAGCTTGTTTTTTTGTATTTTTATTGATTGCCAAAATATCAGCAAATCTTTCAGCAACAGTCTGATTGCTAAATTTAATCATCTCTTCGGTGGCTCTTATCCAGCCACCCTCTACTCTATTGCTCGCCAATGTGTTGTAGTAGGCTTGGACGAGTAGCGGCTCGATATCATCTTCTGAATCATAATAATATATTTGATTGTCTTGCTTAGATACCGTTTTGATGAGCTCTTGTAGTTGCCGGCTAACATCCAGTTCATGATGGTGTTTCTTTGCCAGGATTAACAATGGTTTGAGCTTGGCTTTGGCATTTAGATAACTCAGATGCATCTGACTGACACCATTCTTTTGCACAGTTCCGTAGCTGTCTCCAATAATCATCAACGCATAATCACAGGAATCTATGCATTGACGACCATATAAAGAGGCTTTGGGGAGCTTGCTAGACACATCATAAGTCAAAAATGCACGTGCTTGAAAAAATATCGCTAAGCTATCCAAGACTAACGATTGATCGTTGTCAGCGCATATAACGTGAATATGGTGATAGCGGCGGTTTGGCACAATTACCTCTGAGCTTAGGTGATGGCATAAATAGGTGTAAGATGAAATAGAGCACAAATATCTTGTTCTGCACAGCCTAGCATATTCTAACAAAACTGCACTCAGCTTGTTTCAAATAAATCAACAAACCGAGTAAGGATTAGCTTAAATAGTACTATCAGCACTTACTCAGTGTGGTATTGCAGCACAGTCTCTCTACCAAGTAAACGCACAACTAAAGCGCCTAGTCTATCACTATATTTGGTAGCATGAAAAGTTAATGGATAACTAATATCAACTTTTGTTTTACCAATCACTTCTGAATGATAATCTTTTGTTTCACTATCTAAGCTTGCAGACATCTGATTTGCTACCAGTAACTGCTTGACTCGCTCAGCGATTGCTTGCCCAGAGTCAACCACTTGTATCGATAGCTGCTGTCGCACAATTTCATCAAGCAAAAAAGCCTTAAAAAATGGGTAATGCGTACAACCTAACACCAGCTGATCCACGCCATCATCAGCAAATGCTTGTATCTGTTGACGCAATCGCTGTGCGGTTTCGTCTTGCACTGGCATTCCAGACTCTACCCAAGGCACCAATTGTGGATCAAAATATTTGGTAACCAATGTGCCATTAGGGTCAGCCACATTGCTAATGACATCATTGAGCAATGTACCATTCAAAGTGGCTTTGGTAGCCAGTACTGCAACATGTCCACTCTTGCTGGCCAATACAGCAGGCTTTAGTGCTGGTACTAAGCCGACAATAGGCAACTCTGGGTAGCAACGTCTTGCTCTGTCTAAAGCATAAGCGGACGCGCTATTACAGGCAATAACGATCAACTTGCAACCTTGCTGATACAGCCATTCCACCGCATTCAATGTCAACGTCTCAATGTCCTCGCTATCGCGGTTGCCATAGGGGACATTGAGGGTATCAGCGTAATATATATAATGTTCAGCGGGTAGTTGTTGAGCTAAATGTAGATAAACAGATAAACCACCAACGCCAGAATCAAACAATCCTATTGGCGCATGACGCACTTTACGATTGGCAGTCATACTGTTTGTACCAATACTGTTTTTGACAATATTGTTTTTACTGATATCAGCTTTACTAATCCTAGCGTCTTTAACAGAATTACCGTCTAAAGTGTTTACGCGCGCTAGAGAATTTGCTTGCACAGGCTCCACTGTCATTATGTTATTTGCGGTAGTATCCATGTCTACTCTACCGCTACTTTTGTATGCATGTGATTATCTTCATATTATTTATGTTTTCATCACTCAATTAAACATCTTACACTTTGTGTGATTCCAATGTTTGGTCATGATCCAAAGACAGCCTAATTGTACGGCGAATCTCACCGTAGCAAGCCATTATCAGACCACTATAATTTGTAAAAGCTATAAACCTATAACATTCACCATCAGATAGCAATCAATAGAAGTCTCTCTGTTGATTGCTATCTATTACATTATTGCAGCTTAATAGCTCAATTAGCTGGCATAGATAATGAGTAATCCTGTCCACCACTCCGTAAAGTCAATATGGTCTCACCATTACACTCTGTCAATTCGCCAATCTCTGCTAGATGGTAAAAGGTATTGCGTCCAATAAGCGCGGTCAAGCCATTTCTAACCAACATATAGGGGCGTACTGGCTCATCGGTCGTAACGTTTTTACTGTGATCCATGTTTTCACTATTGAGGCTTTCATTAAAGTTTTCATTCTCAAGGTCGTTGTGCTTAACGTTTGATGAGTAATCTGCAGGCGCAGCTATATCCTTATTTTTAGGATTATACGCCTGTAGTGTGATTTGATGCTCATCATCCAAACGCACTACATCACCAGTTGTCGTCGTAAACTCCAGCCAACTCACATCGTCTTCATGGACAATACCAACATCGTTAATTAGAAGCGGGGCATCCTCGACTTGAATCCGTATTTTTTGTACTGGCGTCTTTAGAAAATACTCAGTAATGCCGTTATTTTCTTCTTTCCACAAAATAGTAGCAAACAAACTGACAAGTGACTCACGGGTCATTTGTCCACCTTCATGCCACCACTCACCGTTTGCTTTTATGACCAGATCCATATCGGCAATATCCTCAGGATGCCATTTGTCGAGTGGTGGTATCGCACGCCCTTCACGAGCCCCAGCAGCAGACTTGAGATATTGACTTAATGCATCTACATTATTGATGCTAGAGGCCTTATCAATTGGGGCTTCAGCACTGTGATTTACATCTTCGTTAGTCTTGTTATTATCATTACTCATCGCTCAATCCTTTATTTAGTATTCAAAGTTTGGCAAATCTATTATTACTATAAATTTTTGTTTCGGGTATGATGAAACGATATTGTTCAAGTACACTCGTTTATTCAATATAACCTTAACACCTATACTCATAAATGCGTATCGTGTTTGTAGGACTTTTCTTTTATAATGAGTAACGATTTTTTATTGAGATGGTCAAGCGGTCATTATGTTAATGACATAATTTACGTTATGTGTTGATATCCTTGAATAAATTATTCACGACACCGATGTATTAACTGATACCGCAAAGACAGTTTTATCGGGCAGCCATATGTCTGAGTGACGTTAGCGCCGCAAGTCTATTATTCAGTTGTTAAGCTAATGATGCCCTGAGATAAGCCACTAAAGTTTAGGAGTAGGTATGCAAGAGCAAGACAATCAAGCGCCAGTCGTTGATGACAACACTGTGAATGCTGATGCACCAGTAGCAACAGAGACAGCAGCTCCAGTTGTAGAGCCTGTGGCAGCGGAACCTGAAATCGAGCGCGAATCAATGGAATTCGACGTTATCATCGTTGGTGGTGGACCTGCAGGTCTGTCTGCTGCTATTCGTTTACGCCAGCTCGCTATCGAAGCAGGTAACGATGAGTTTATGGTGTGTGTGGTCGAAAAAGGCTCAGAGTTTGGTGCTCATACGTTATCTGGTGCCGTTATCGAGCCACGTGCGCTCAATGAGCTGATTCCAGACTGGAAAGAAAAAGGCGCGCCGCTTAATGTGCCAGCGACAGAAGATCGTTTTTATTATCTGAACTCTGCCACACGCTCAACCAAAGTGCCTCACTCGTTGATTCCAGGGCCTATGCACAATGATGGCAACTACATCGTGTCATTGGGTAATGTGGTTCGCTGGTTAGCGGTACAAGCAGAAGAGCTTGAAGTCATGATGTTCCCAGGCTTCCCTGCCGATGATATTTTGTACAACGACGATGGCTCGGTACGAGGTGTGTTGACGGGTGATATGGGTGTGGCTGCGAATGGTGAAGCCAAGCCTAGCTTTGAGCCGGGTTACGAGCTGCTTGCAAAATACACTATCTTTGCTGAAGGTAGCCGTGGTCACTTGGGTAAGCGTTTGATCAGCCGTTTTGATCTAGACAAAGATTCTGATGCTCAGCACTATGGTATTGGTCTAAAAGAGCTGTGGGACGTCGACCCTGAGAAGCACGAGCAAGGCGTTGTCATGCATGGTCTTGGCTGGCCATTGACTGAGACTGGCTCAACTGGTGGCTGGTGGTTATACTTTGATGAAAACAATCAAGTAAGTTTTGGTCTTGTGGCTGATTTATCTTACCACAACCCTTATATGTCTCCATTTGATGAAATGCAGCGCTTGAAAACACACCCTGTTATCAAGAATGTATTAGAAGGCGGCAAGCGTATCTCTTATGGCGCCCGTGCGTTGACCAAAGGCGGTCTTAACTCATTGCCGAAGTTTACCTTCCCAGGTGGCGTATTGGTGGGTGATGATGCAGGTTTCTTAAACCCAGCAAAAATCAAAGGTACTCATACTTCGATGAAGTCAGGTATGCTCGCAGCCGAAGCGATCTTTGAGGCGCTACAAGCAGATCGTCAGCATGATGAAGTGGTTGCTTATAGCACCATGTACAAAGAGTCTTGGTTATATCAAGACAACTATGAGTCACGTAACTTCTCACCAGCGATGCATCGTATGGGGCAGTTCATGGGCGGTGCTTTTATCTTTATCGAGCACAATTTGCTAAAAGGTAAGATGCCATTAACCATACATGATAACACTCCGGACTATGATCAGTTAGAGCGTGCTAACCACGCTTATCAGCCTACTTACCTCAAGCCTGATGGTAAACTGGTATTTGATAAGTTGTCGTCGGTGTTTATCTCTAATACCAACCATGCAGAAGATCAACCAACGCATCTAAAATTGACTGATCCAACGGTGCCTGTTTCGATCAACTTACCATTGTATGCTGAGCCTGCACGTCTATACTGCCCAGCGGGTGTATATGAAGTGGTCAAAGATGCTGAAGGTGCTAAGTTTGTCATCAATGCGCAGAACTGTGTACATTGTAAGACCTGTGATATCAAAGATCCTTCACAGAACATCACTTGGGTAACACCAGAAGGTGGCGGTGGTCCAAACTATCCAAACATGTAAATCAGAGTAATTCTGGTTCACGCTGGTGCAGTTAAGATCATTAAAACTGCACTCCAATGAAAACCGCCCTTCTCCTCAAAAGAGAAAGGCGGTTTTTTAATGCCTAGAACAAACCATTTTCGTTGATCAATGCTACTTAATCTGTCCACGCATCACGGTTGGCTTCATTTTTGAGTTTTACGAAATTATCAGGGTTAAATTTAATCTGATCGCCTGTTTTACCTTCTTTTACCTGACGCTCGTAGTCACGCAAGATTCTCAGCGCTACAGGAGATAGCATTAAAATAGCTACCAAGTTAACTAGTGCCATTAGCCCCATAGACAAGTCAGCAAAGTTCCATATGGCAGGTAGACTGGCAATAGCGCCAACAAACACCATACCAAGCACTAAAAAGCGAAAAATCATAATCATCACTTTGGCGTTTTTGGCACCAGAGATAAATTCAAGATTTGACTCGCCGTAGCTATAGTTAGCAATGATAGAGGTGAATGAGAAGAAGAAAATAGCAATAGCGACAAATATCACACCCAGGTCACCCACATATTGCGATAGCGCTAACTGAGTCAGCTGGATACCTTCTTGTTCGACATTAGGATCGACCACGCCAGATAGAATGATGATTGATGCTGTTGCGGTACAAATAATAAGCGTATCCATAAATACGCCTAGCATCTGCATAAACCCTTGTACTGCTGGGTGATCAGGATGACTCTTTGCTGTTGCCGCAGCATTCGGCGCTGAGCCCATTCCTGCTTCGTTAGAGAACAGACCACGTTTGATACCGTTAATCATCGCCTGTGCAATACCATAACCGATGACACCGCCTGCCGCTTGCTCAAAACCAAATGCTGATTTTACAATCAATGCGATTGCGGCTGGGAATTGGCTAAAGTTAGTGACAATAATGAATAGTGCTAGCAAGATATACAAGATCGCCATAACGGGTACGATTTTGCCTGCGATACGAGCCACTGAACGTAACCCACCGAATACCACTGGCGCTACCAATACTACCAATACCAATCCTGTCATCCACGTTGGGATACCAAACGCTTCATTGGTGGCTTGGGCAATGGTATTGGACTGTACGCCATTGAATGCCAAACCAAACGCCACTAACAAACACAACGAGAAAAATACCGCAAGCCAGCGCTTGCCCAGACCTTTTTCGATATAGTAAGCAGGGCCACCGCGGTACACATTATCATTGTGCGGTACTTTATATGCTTGCGCCAAAGTTGATTCGATAAAGCTTGTCGACATACCGACAAGTGCCGTCATCCACATTCAGAACACAGCGCCCGGACCACCTAAATAGATGGCAATCGCCACCCCTGCCAAGTTACCAGTACCTACGCGTGCTGCCAGTGACGTCATCAATGCTTCAAATGAGCTGATACCGCCATCTTTGCGTCCTTGGTTAGATACACGCAGCAGCTTCCACATATGACCAAAGTGCCGAAACTGGATAAATCGTGTCACCACAGTAAAATAAAGACCCGCACCTATCAGTAAGAACATTAGTAGCCCGTACCAAGGGTTGCTCGCGATCAACCAATCGTTATTACCCCAAATAATGCCAACACCATAATTGACGATGCTATTAAACCACCCGATTACCCCTTCATTCATGCGGACTCCTTATTCACACTTTATATACTTCATTTAAATTTTGCATTGATACCGTATTTTGATTGATCAAAATCTTAGTCAAACAACTCTGTCATATTGCTCGATACCAAAATGTCCTGTGCATGATATAGATATTCAGTCGCGTGCGACCATCACGTTTGGTTATTGGTTCCTTATTTTTATTTTTGAAATAAATAATCTTTGTAAATCATCTTATATAAAATATATTGAGTAATAAATTAAATGCATATACTGGATATTTGTCGTACACTTTCAGTCATGCACTTACTTATCGCTACCTTTTCCAAACTAATTTTTGGCAAAAATGACGTTAAATATGATTTTTTGTTTATAATCATATTTATTTAATCGTGCTAAGATAACCCTACATTCGTTGGTGCTATTTTATAATTTTCAGTTTGCATTTGCACTTAGAGCGTTAAAATTGTTAGAACTCTTGTCAGGAAGACGAGATTAAGAAAAAGACATCGGATAGTCCTACCCTTCTGTCTTCCTCGATAAATCCTATATTTGATAGTTATATTCAAGGGTTCAATGTCGTGTCCAACACTGTATTTATTTTGCTAAATAATTGTCGATAAATACATATGTGGCGGTGCATCGTCATTGGCACTATATAAGGTAGTTGCAGTCTATTTCTATGACAGTATTTATCATAAAAATAGTTCAAGGCGTTTTATATAGTGGATATTTTTAGGTAAGACAAAAGGAGTTGTCCTATGAAAGGTCATAACGATCCATCTGGATATTGGCGAGCCAATATTCGTCTCATTGCAGGTAGCCTAGTTATCTGGGCGCTATGTTCTTACGGCTTTGCCATCTTGCTACGTCCTCTTTTAGCCGGCATCAAGGTTGGTGGTACTGACTTGGGCTTTTGGTTCGCCCAGCAGGGATCCATCGTGGTGTTTATTATTTTAATTTTCTTCTACGCCTGGCGTATGAATAAATTAGATAAACAATATGGCGTAGACGAGGAATAGACTATGAGCCAGTATGTCATTAATATTATTTTTGTGGGTCTATCATTCGCTCTATACTTCGGTATTGCGATTTGGGCTCGTGCAGGATCTACCAGTGAGTTTTATGTAGCAGGCGGCGGTGTCCACCCTGTTGTGAACGGTATGGCAACCGCAGCTGACTGGATGAGTGCCGCTTCCTTTATTTCTATGGCAGGTTTGCTTGCTGCTGGTGGTTATGGCGCCTCAACCTATCTGATGGGTTGGACAGGTGGTTATGTACTATTAGCCATGTTACTTGCGCCCTATTTGCGTAAGTTTGGCAAATTTACCGTGCCTGACTTCATTGGCGATCGTTTTTATTCAAAAACAGCTGCCATGATTGCTGTTGTTTGTTTGATTATCGCCTCTACCACGTATGTTATTGGTCAGATGACAGGTGCTGGTGTTGCATTTTCACGTTTCTTAGAAGTCGATAACGATACAGGTCTTATTATCGCGGCCGTCGTTGTTTTCTTTTACGCGGTTCTTGGGGGCATGAAAGGGATTACCTATACGCAGGTTGCGCAGTATGTGGTTCTGATCATTGCTTATACGATTCCTGCTGTCTTTATCTCACTTGAATTAACGGGCAATCCGATTCCAGGTTTGGGCTTGTTTTCAAACCATATTGAATCTGGTGTTCCTATCTTGACCAAGCTTGATCAAGTGGTCACTGATTTGGGCTTTACGGCATATACCGCTGACGTACCTAATAAGCTAAACATGGTGCTATTTACGTTATCACTCATGATTGGTACCGCGGGTCTACCACACGTTATTATTCGATTTTTTACCGTTCCTAAAGTTGCCGATGCACGCTGGACAGCTGGTTGGACATTGGTATTTATCTCGCTATTGTACTTTACGGCACCTGCCGTTGGTGCGATGGCGCGTCTAAACCTTGTTGATACTATCTACCCACAAGGGGTTGCAGAGCCTGCTATCAACTATGATCAACGTCCTGACTGGATGAGAACATGGGAAGATACTGGTCTAATCAAATATACTGACCTTAACAACGATGGTCGTATTCAGATGTACAACGATAGTGGACTTGGTGCAGCAGAGATTGCACTGACCAACGCCCAAACCGAAGGTGGCGATATAGCTGCTGCGACGACTGCTGTCGAAACCGCACGTCTCGCACACGATACAGAAGTTGATGGCCGCTTTGCCGATGCAGGCTGGGCCGGTAACGAACTGGATGTCAATGCTGATATCTTGGTATTGGCCAATCCAGAAATTGCACAGCTACCACCTTGGGTAGTTGGTCTCATCGCCGCAGGTGGTCTTGCTGCTGCACTATCAACTGCCGCTGGTCTCTTACTTGCTATCTCATCAGCAATCAGTCATGACTTGATCAAACGAAACCTCAATCCAAACATTACTGATAAGGGAGAACTACGAGTTGCGCGTATCACTATGGGTGTCGCGATTGTCATTGCGACCTATCTAGGAATGAATCCGCCAGGGTTTGCAGCACAGGTTGTCGCACTCGCATTTGGTATCGCTGGTGCCTCTCTCTTCCCTGCCTTGATGATGGGTATTTTCTCAAAACGTATTAACAATATTGGCGCCATCGCTGGTATGTTGACAGGTTTGATTAGTATCTTGGTTTATATATTTGTGTTCAAAGGCTGGTTCTTTATTAGCGGTACTGCCAACTTCCCTGATACTGCAGAGTACTGGCTATTTGGTATCTCACCATTATCATTTGGTGCGGTTGGTGCATTGCTTAACTTTATCGTCGCATTCATTGTCTCTTATGCGACCAAAGCACCACCACTACACATTCAAGATTTGGTTGAGAGTGTTCGCTCACCACGCGGTGCTGGCGGTGCAGTCGATCATTAATTTGACGAATGATGCTATGCTTTCTGTTACTCTATCTCACTCACTAGCAGTCACTGCCGGTGAGTGATTTTTTATCTGATACTGATTAGAATAACTTTTAGACGGTACTTATACTGTTCAACACACCTGACGACTAGTGCATTAAGGAATACTTATGCTTTTTGAGTTTATCGCTACCATAACTGCCGCATTCGGTATGGCTGGGGTGGCGTTGATCATAGCGCATCTCAGTAAACTGTCAGGTAAGCGCGCGCCAAGGTGGCTGGTGCCCTTGTTTGCTGCAATTGGTATTTTTGGATTTCAAATACATCAAGAGTACAACTGGTATGACCAACAAGTGAGTCAGTTGCCTGAAGGAGTCAATGTTGTCAAAACTGCCGAAAGTACAGAGTGGTTTCGCCCCTGGTCTTATATTAAGCCGCAAGTATTACGGTTTATCGCGGCAGATACTGGCAATGCTAGCGTGCAAGTAGATGACCCAAATATGCATTTGGTTAATTTGTATCTGTTTGAGAGGCGCAGAAGTGTGCAAAAGATCCTACAAGTGATCGACTGTGACACCCCTGCTCGGGCAGACTATGTGATACCGCAGAAAAACAGTAACCTTTCGATTGATGAACATGTCAAACAAACTACCGCATGGCGAGAACTGGCTACAGACGACCTTTTATTTATTAGGGTCTGTACTGATGCAAGCATCTGATTCAATAACGCCTAGTACGACGATACTGATTCATTAAACGCTGATAGTAAGTTGCTTTTATTAGCGCCAATCAGTTGCTGAATACGTATGTTTAGAGTTAGCCCCCAATAGTAATCCAGCGCATAAACCACCGAAGTGTGCAGCAAACGAGATGCCTTGCTGCGGCATCAATCCTTGCTTGATGGTTAGCCAATAGCCAGCACCCATCACAATACAAGCAATTAGGTAACCCCAGCGCCTAGCAAACACAGCGCCGCCTATCATGTAACCGAACATGGCAAAACACAATCCTGATGCGCCGACATGGATAGAAGACGGTGATCCAATTACCCAAGTGACCAATCCCGAAGCAATGATCAGCTTAATAATTGTCCGATAAGCATTTTTCTCAAATAATCCAAACAAAAATAAAATTTGCAATAATGTCACGGTATTGCCGGTCAAATGTGACAGGTTGCCATGCATGGTCCATGACGCAAATACCCCAATCATACTACCTACATCCAACGTACGCGGTACAATACCAAAGATATTCCACAGACCAAATAACACCACTTCGTTTAAAAAAAACATCCCCCACATCGGTATGAGTACAAAAGCATATAAACCGATAACTTGTTTTATTCGTGTCACGATCAAGCTAAGCAACTGCTGCCAATCCATATCCCATCCTATGTTTTATATTTTACGCATCTATATGTGCTTTATTGATTTATAGCAAATAACGGGTGTACAGCAGGCTTGAACGACAGCAGTGATGCATCCTTACTGGCGGTTAAGTAACTGTCCCCATGCAGCAACGATGTTGAATGATAGGGAACGAGTGCCGTAGGTATGAAACGACGTGCTGCATCGATATGCTTGATTGAGTCATCAAAGAAAATATGCGGTGCAAACGTTCTGAGCACCGCTGTCTTCTCAAGCCCTCCCAAAAAAAACGCCATATCCACATTGACGCCCCACTCTCGCAAGGTTTTGATGGCACGCAGGTCAGCTGGTGCATTACGAGCTGTCACTAGAGCAATTTTGATTGGAGAATATTTGAGTCCCGCTGGTAGGAGACCATCCCAGATTCTGTGTAACTGCCATTTAGATTAAATGCTTACTGATACGGTCATCAAACATAATCATAAAACGATTCAGAGCAGACGTCCAGTTACGGATTGGCATCGACCACTTTTTAGA